>NZ_CP068983.1:2655000-2777500 GCF_016801025.1 Paradevosia shaoguanensis
CGGCGATATTCGAGGCCTCGGTCGGCTGCTGCCTTGCTCAGCCCGAAATCCACGCCCTGCATGAATTCGCGCTCATTATCCTGCGCAAAACCCAGCACGCGGTTGAGCCCTGTCGGCGGGCTGCAGGCTGCTGCCTTCGGGTCGTAGGGGGCGAACTTGGTCGGTGTGGTGATGCCTGCCGGCCCATCCTGCGCCAGGGCGGCGGCGCTGGTGAGGGCGGACAGGCCCATGAGAATTCCGGCGGCGACGATCGTCGCGCTTCCTGACGATGCGAAACGCATGTTGCTCCTCCCTTTTGGTGCCGGGCCCCTGTTTCCGGGGTCTGTCCGGCTCTCCATGTCCCTATCCTTGCCATGTGGTTTCTCGCAGAGTCAATTATCTTCTTCTAGTGGAAGAAATTAATTGATCGCTGCAAAGGCGACTTCGCAGAGCGAGGCCAGCGTAAGCCCTAGAATCCTATGCGCTTCCGCGTCGAGGTGAATGCCGTCGACCGCGCTGGCTTCGACGATTGCACCGGCGTCGAGGTGCGGAATCTGGCGCCGCTCGCACATTGCGGCGACCAGCGGCGCCAGCTGTGCCGCCTTCTCCGCGCCGCCCCTGAACATGTCGGCAAACCAGTCCACTTCGGCAATCGGCGGAGGCGTTACCACCAGCACCTTCGGCGCCTGTCCTTCCGGGCCCGCCTCGCTCGTCTGCACCGCCCGCACCACCTGCTCGATGGAGTCCGCTATGTCACTGGCATTGACCGAGAATCTCGTCTTGAGGTCGTTAGTGCCCAGCATCACGATCACCAGGTCCAGCGGCATATGGGATTCAAGGCAGACGGGCAGGGCGGCGAGGCCGTTCTTGTGCGCACCCTCGATCGGGTCGGCATGGACCGTCGTGCGGCTTGGCAATCCCTCCTCGATCACCTGCCAATCCGCGCCGAGCTTCTTGGCCAGGATCCCCGGCCAGCGCCGGTCGCGGGCATATCTGTGCCGAGCGGTCCTGGCGAGCGTCGGGATGGCGCCATAGGTGTTGGAGTCCCCAAAGCAGAGTATGCTGCGGACAGTTCTCAAATTTTCCTCCCTACGCTTGAAAAGCGATAGTCCCCTGCCGCTCCTAGCATATTCTTCTGCTGGAAGAAATTAATACTTGGACGCGGACCGTTGTTCTGGTAGAGGGCACTGAGCTTAAGGGATATTCCGGCATGACCGGCAGCAGCTATTACAGCATGGAAAAGGCTGCTGCCTGGCGCAGCAGCGGCAGCACGCAGACGCAGGCTCGCGTCTATAACGAGCGCCTCATCCTGTCGCTGATCCGCCTGCATGGCGAATTGTCCAAGGTCGAGTTGACGCAACTCACCTCGCTGGCGCCACAGACGATTACCTCCATCGTGAACGAGGCGGCAGCCAATACGCTGCTCCTGCGCGGCAAGCCCCGACGCGGCGGACTTGGCCAGCCCTCGGTCCCCTATGCCCTCAATCCCTCCGGCGCGTGGTCGTTCGGCCTTGCCATGGATGCGGAGGGCATCGAGATCGTGCTCACCGATTTTCTCGGCAAGATCGTCGAAGGCGCCCGCACGCTGGTTGCACCTCTTTCCCCGGCAGCGGTGATCGAAGCCGCGGATGCAGGCATCAAGGCCCTTCTCGCGCGTCACAACGATATCCCGTCCGACCGCATCGCGGGCCTGGGCATCGCATCTCCCTTCTACGGCTCCGCCTGGCCAGCGGCACTCGGTCTGGGCAATTATCAGGCGAGCGAGTGGGAGAGGATTGACCTGCGCGCCGAACTGGACGCGCGCTTCGAATGGCCGGTCTATCTCCTCCCCGATGGCGTCGTGGCCGCAGGGGGTGAGCTGACCTTCGGCGCCGGCCTCGGTCGCACCGACTTCATCTATCTGCATCTCGGCGACCGCGTGAGTGCCGGTCTGGTCCTGGACCATCGCCTCCACACCGGCCGCAACCGGCTCGCCGGCATGATCGGTGACTTTGCCGTTGGTGCCGCAACGCTCAACGAAATCGCCTCTCTCCGCTCCCTGCCGATTCCAGATGGCGCAGACCCGCAAAACGACCAGGCCTACCTGGCCGATCCCGCAGTGGCCGAGTGGGTCGCCAAGGCCGCGCCGGCCCTGGGCGCCTTCGCCTGGCAAGCAGTCAGCCTCCTTGATGTCGACGACATCATCGTCGACACTGACGCCCCGCCGGCCCTTACCAAGGCGCTGGTCCGGGCCATAAGCCGCGACCTCTCCCGCGCGGCCGCCACCCGCCCCGCGCCGCTTTCGGTCCAGAGCGGCACGCTTGGCCTCAAGGCCTTCGCCACCGGCGCCGCCAGCATCCCCCTCATGGTCCGCTTCGGCAGCGACACCGAGGTGCTGTTCAAGTAGGGCGGCCTCCAACGCTGTGCAAAACCGAGCGCTTGCTGTTCTATAGGCGCACCAATGCCTTGCGGCCGGCATGCCGCATGGCTTGACGAGGGAGGAAAGTTCATGCGGCTCGGCATTATCGGCACCGGCAACATCGCGCGGCGGCATCTCGACCTTCTGGCCGAGACGGATGGCGATGTCGCCGTCGTCGCCCACCTTTCGCGCCACGCCGATCGCGCCGCGGAAGCGGCAAGCCGATATGGTGGTACGCCGCATACGTCGCTCGACGAGTTCATCACCCAGGGCCGCCCGGATGCCGTGATCGTCACCGTGCCGCCAGACCAGCACGGGGAGATCGAGCATGCCCTTATCGACGCGGCCATCCCGCTTCTTGTCGAAAAGCCCATCGGGCTCGACAATGCCATTCCCTCCGGCATCGCCGAGGCCATTGCCCGCAAAGGTCTTGTCGCGGCCGTTGGCTACAATTGGCGCGCCCTCGATACGCTGTCGGCTGTTCGCGCTCAGCTCGCCCAAACGCCTCTCCGCATGGTGATGGGCCGTTTCCATGGCGGCACGCCCGGAGCGCCCTGGTGGCGCTTCGAGGGGCGTAGCGGCGGGCAGATGGTCGAGCAGGCCTGCCACGTCGTCGACCTCGCCTGGCACCTGGCGGGGCGCGGCGAACTGCTGGCCGCCGCCGGAAGCTACGGCCCGCTGCCGGGTTTTTCGGATGGCGATATCGCAGGCGCCTCGGCCGCGCTCTTCCGATTCGGTTCCGTTCCAGCCGTCATCACAGCCGTGGCGGTGATGCCCGATCGCTCGGGCGCCGATTTGCGCCTCATCTGCGAAGGCTGCGAGATCGTCATTTCGCTGGCGGGCATCGATATCTTCAGGGGCAAGGAGCACGTTCGCATCGAGACTGCGACCAATTGCTATGTCGCCCAGAACCGCGCTTTCTTCGCCGCCGTGCGCTCGGGGGACGGAGGCGCGGTCACCTGCACCTACGAAGATGCCCTTGTAACTCATAGGCTTACGCTGGAAGTCGCCGCGCAGGTTCGGCAGCGATAGCCTGACATTCTGATAAATCGCAGGTCTGTTTCAGTTTGGCTTGACCAAGCTGAATAATCGTGTTTGCATAATCGAAATAACAGAACTGCGTTCCACAATGCTGAACGCTTGAGGGAGGAGAAACTGAGCGCTCACACGCTTTCAGAAGGTGATCTGCTGCGCCTGCGCCGCTTCTCGACGCCTACTGTCTACAATGGATGGGAACAGGTCAGCCGGGTCGATCGTCGCAGCGTCGTCAATCGCGATGCCGTCCAGGATTTCATGCCTCAGTTCGGGCCGATGATCGGCTATGCCGTCACGCTCGAGGTCGAGCCCAGCAATCCGCGCCATATCGAACGCTCCGAGGCGCCGCGCGAATACCGCGCCTATCTCGAGAGCGTGCCCGGTCCCAAGATCGTGGTGGTCAAGGACGTCGACAGCCCCAACGTCATCGGCACCTATTTCGGCGAGGTCAATGCCAGCCTTCACCGGGCGCTGGGCTGTGTCGGGATGATCACCGATGGCGGCGTGCGCGACATCGTCGAAATGGGCTCGCTCGGTTTCAAGGCGCTCGCCCAGCGTCTCTGTGTCGGCCACGCCTATGCCTGGCCGGTGCGCTGGGGGCATGCGGTGGAAGTCTTCGGGCTCACCATCGAGCCCGGCCAGCTGCTCCATGCCGATCAGCACGGCTTCATGGTCATCCCCGAGGAGGACCAGGGCAGGGTGCTCGAAGCCACCCAGTTCATGGACGCCAATGAGTGCCACACGGTGATCGGCGCCAGCCAGGTTCTGCGCGGGCGGTCGATGACCGAGACGCGTGCGGCCATGGTCGAGGCCGAGAAACGGTTCGGCGCCGCGGCGCGCCAGCAATTCGGCAAGTCCGGAGAATGGTCTGACTGACGAAGGCTCCCCGGCGCCTGGCCGGGACATAACGATCCACGGGAGGGGATATTAATGCACGGCAAGTTGAGAGGATTATTGGGGGCCGCTGCGCTCGCCATCGTGGCGGGCATCGGCCTCGACATCACGTCGACAGCTACCTACGCGCAGGCGCAGGAGACCAAGCTCGTCGACGACTTCATGACCTGGAGCCTTTCCGACTACGAGAAGGAAACCGGCAAGACGGTCCCCGAATTCAAGCAGTCGCCCCAGTTCGACGCCGATGTCACGAGCGGCGCGCTGCCGCCGGTGGCGGACCGCCTGCCGGTGCGCGAGGACGTGATGGTCGAGCGGCCGCGCGATGGCGTCGGCACCTATGGCGGCACGATCCGCTATAACGCCACCAATCCGCAATCGTTCGGCAATGTCGGCTATTCCGCCTGGGATGCGCATCTGGCCGGCGTCACCACCAATTGGGAAATCGTCTATCCCGATATCGCCAAGAGTATCGTGCTTGCCGATGACAACCTGTCTGCCACCGTCACGCTGCGCCGCGGCATGAAGTGGAGCGACGGGCAGCCGGTGACGGCCGACGACATTCTCTTCTTCTTCAACGATATCGGCGGCCAGGGCGACCTGCCTCCGCTTCCGGGCAATTTCATCGTCGGCGGCAAGCCGGTGACGGTCGAAAAGGTCGATGACGTCACCGTCGTCTTCCATTTTGCCGCCCCCAACCCGGCTTTCATCCTGACGGTGGCGCGGGCGGAGGCGGGTTTCCCGCTCGCTCCCAAGCACTACCTGCAGAAGTGGCACAAGGACTTCAATCCCGATGCCGATGCCGTGGCCAAGCAGGAAGGCTTCGCGTCCTGGATCGATGCCTTCGTCTCGCACCAGAACGGGCAGACCGGCGACTTCCAGGTCGATCCCAACCTGCCGGTGCTCAAGCCCTGGCGGCTGACGCAGGTCGACCAGTTCGGCAACCAGTACTACAAGCGCAATCCCTTCTACTGGAAGGTCGATACCGAGGGTAACCAGCTCCCCTATATCGACGAGCAGGTGCGCATGCTCATTTCCGATCCGGAAGTGGTCAAGCTCAACGTCCAGTCCGGCCAGCTCGACTATGCCGACAAGTTCGCCCAGGCGGATCTGCCGGTGCTTAAGGCCGGCGAGCAGGCGGGCAATTACACCACCATGCTCTACAGCGCCGACCAGGGCGCCATCGTGAAGTACCAGTTCAACCTCACGGTCGACGATCCGGTGCTGCGCCAGATCTTCAACGACGTCCGCTTCCGCGAGGCCATGTCGCTGGCCCTTAACCGTGACGAAATCAACGACACCATCTTCTTCGGCCTGGGCGTGCCCCGCCAGTGGGGCGTCTCCTCCAAGTCCCCGCTCTACGAGGATTGGATGGGCCCGTATTTCGCCGAGTACGACGTGGCCAAGGCCAATGCGCTGCTCGATGAGATGGGCCTGGCCAAGGGCGCCGACGGCGTGCGCGTCCGGCCGGATGGCCAGCCGCTGCGCATCATCCTCTCGGACGCCATCAACCGCGTGCAGCTCTCCGAACTCGTGGCCGAATACTGGACGGCTTTGGGCGTCCCGACCCAGGTCAATACCGTCACCCGTGAGACCTTCTCGCAGGCCGTGGCGGCAGGGCAGGTGCAGGCGTCCGTCTGGTTCGCCGACGTGGTCTCGGAAAAGGACATGTACACCCGTCCCATCTGGTTCCGTCCGCCCTATGGCCTCGACACCAATCCGGTCGGCGGTGGCCTTGCCTGGCGGCAATGGGATCTCTCAGGCGGCAAGGAAGGCGAGGAGCCCCCGCCGGAGTTCAAGGCCCAGCAGGAGCTGGTCAACCGCTGGCAGGCGACCAAGCTCGGTTCGGATGAATACTACGCCCTGGGCAAGGAAGTGGTGGGCAACACCGTCAAGCAGATGCTCCACATCGGCACGGTCGGCGAGGTCCCCTACATCTACACCCGCTCCAACAAGCTCAAGAATTTCCCGGGCGACCAGATGCTCTACATCGACCACCTGCGTGGTGCGCATGCCGAGCAATGGTACCTCGCCCAGTAATCCTGCCTCAGCGACCGGGCGGGTGAGCCGCCCGGTCCAAGCGCTCCATCAAGCTCTTCGGACCCCAAATGATCCCCCTTAGCCAAGTCAAGTATCAGCCCGAGCTGTCGCGCACGTTCCTCGGGAGCCCGAGCGTGGTGCGCCTGCCGGACAACGCGCTCGTGGTCAGCCACGACTATTACGGCGTCGGTTGCCCGCGGAACCACGAGTCCGAGGAAAGCCTCACCTCGATCTATCGCTCCGAGGACAACGGGGCGACCTGGGTCAACATCACCCACATCATGAACTGCTACTGGAGCACGCTGTTCTATCACAACGGCGCCCTCTACATCTTCGGCACCAGTCAGCAATACGGCTCGATCGTCATCCGCCGGAGCGACGATGGCGGCTACACCTGGACGCATCCGACCGCGCCCGAAAACGGCTGGCTCTTCGCCGGTGGCTATTACCACGATGGTCCGAATTATCATTGCGCGCCGGTAGCCGTGACCATCCATAACGGTCGTATCTACAAGGCCTTCGAAGATTGCACGCCTTGCGTCTGGGGCACGGGTTTCCAGGCCTGCGTGGTCTCGGCACCGGTCGATGCCGATCTTCTCGACGCAGCCAACTGGACGATGAGCAACAAGCTCCCGTTCGATCCGGCCTGGATACCCAAGGAGTGGGGTCGCACCCTCAAGCCGGGCTGGCGCGAAGGCAATGTCGTTGCCGATCCCGATGGCCAGCTCTGGGACATCATGACCTTCGAGGCGGGGCCGCTGGAGGCCGAAAAGTCCGCCCGCATCAAGATCGAGGATGATGGCAAGCGCATTTCCTTCGACCCGGCAACCGGCTATTTCGACCTGCCGGGCTGCAAGGCCAAGCTCACCATCCGCCGCGACCCGGTGAGTGGGGAATATCTCACCATCGGCAACGCGCTCGATGACCACGCGATCCTGCGCCAATGGGCGCGCGAGGAAGACGATAGCTTCACGCGTTTCCACAAGGACCACTCGATGCGCCAGCGCAACAGGGTCTACGTGCTGGCCTCCAAGGATCTCTGGAACTGGCGCCGGGTAAAGCTCCTCATCAAGGACGAGACCGGCCTCAAGCCCGAGGATTCCATCCGCCTCACCGGCTTCCAGTACACCGACTGGCAGTTCGATGGCGCCGACGACATCATCTTCGCGGTGCGGTCGGCCTATCGCGGAGCGGCCAATTTCCACGACGCCAACCGCATCTATTACGGGACCATCCCGAACTTCCGCCAGCTGCTCTAGCAGCTGGCTCCACCCGTCTCGCCTGCCGCCAAGGAGGTCCATCGATGCTCGCCTATATCGTGCGCCGCCTTGGCTACATGGTTGTCGTGCTGTTCCTGATTTCGGTCGTCTGCTTCTACATCATCAACCTGCCGCCAGGCAGTTTCATCGAGACGTTCGCGACCCAGCTCGAGGCGGCCGGCTCCCCGGCCAGCCAGGCGCAGCTCGACTATCTGACCCAACGCTACGGGCTCGACCAGCCGCTCTATATCCAATACTGGAACTGGATCGTGCCACTCGTGACCCGTGGCGATTTCGGCTACTCGTTCGAGTGGCAGCAGCCCGTCTGGAACCTGGTGTCCGACCGCCTGTGGCTGACGATCATCGTTTCGCTGGTTTCGATGATCTTCGTCTATGCCGTTTCGATCCCCGTCGCCCTCTATTCGGCGACCCATCAGTATTCGATCGGCGACTACACCGTGAATTTCCTGGGCGTCATCGGGCTGGCAGTGCCCAATTTCCTCCTGGCGCTCCTGCTGCTGGTTGCCTCGGCCAACCTTTTCGGCGTCACGCCGACCGGGCTCTTTTCGCCCGAGTTCATCAACGCGCCCTGGAGCTGGGCCAAGTTCGCCGACCTCATGATCCACCTGCCGGTGCCGGTCATCGTCGTCGGCCTTGCCGGCACGGCCGCCACTATCCGTATCCTGCGCTCCCAGCTCCTCGACGAATTCCAGAAGCAATATGTCACCACGGCGCGCGCCAAGGGCGTGCCCGAGCGCCGCCTGCTGCTCAAATACCCGTTCCGCGTCGCCCTCAACCCAATCATCTCGACGGCGGGGCACCTGCTGCCCGAGATCGTCTCGGGTTCGACCATTGTCGCCATCGTCCTGGGCCTGCCCACCATCGGCCCGCTCCTGCTGCGCGCCATCATCGCGCAGGACACGTTCGTGGCCGCGAGTTCCCTCATGCTCCTGGGTGTCCTCACCGTCGTTGGCGTCGTGATCTCGGACATCCTCCTCACCATTCTCGATCCGCGCGTCCGCATGACGCGGACCAACTAGGGGCACGGGCCAATGACACTCGCCATCGACACCGAAGCCCCATCCGGCCCCCAGGGTGGCCTCGTCCTCAGCCGTCGCCAGATCTTCTGGGCCAAGTTCACGCGCCACCGGGTCGCGACCGTCTCGCTGTTCTTCATCGTGCTGCTTTACGCGGTCGTGCTCATCGCCGAGTTCGTGTCGCCCTACGATCCCTTCCAGCGGCACACGGGGTATCTCCTGGCACCGCCGACCGGCATCCAGTTCGTCGATACCGAGGGCAATTTCCACCTGCGGCCCTTCGTCTATGGCCTCAAGAACGAACTCAATCGCCAGACCTTCCAGCGTGAATACGTGGTCGACACCAGCGTGCGCCACGATATCCACCTCTTCGTCCAGGGCGAGCCCTACAAACTCTTCGGCGTCATCCCGATGAGCGTGCGGCTTTTCGGGGTCGAGGGAGACGGCAAGATCTTCCTCGCCGGCACCGATACGCTCGGTCGCGACCTCTTCTCGCGCATGCTGTTCGGCGCCCGGACTTCGCTTTTCGTCGGTCTTCTGGGCCTCAGCATCGGGTTCGGGCTCGGCCTCTTCTTCGGCGGCATTTCGGGCTATTTCGGCGGCGGCATCGACAATTTCGTGCAGCGCCTGACCGAGTTCCTGCAATCCCTGCCGACGCTCCCGCTATGGATGGCGCTGGCCGCGCTCGTGCCCGCCGACTGGTCGCCGACCCAGGTCTATTTCGGCATCTCGACCGTGCTTGCCGTCGTCGGGTGGACGACACTGGCCCGCGTCGTGCGCGGCAAGCTCCTGAGCCTGCGCGAAGAAGACTATGTCATGGCCGCCAAGGTCTCGGGCGTCAGCGAAGCGCGCATCATCACCAGCCACCTGCTGCCCGGCTTCATGAGCTATCTCATCGTCCACCTGACGCTGGCCGTGCCGCAGATGATCCTGGGCGAGGTGGCCCTGAGCTTCCTCGGCCTCGGCCTGCGCCCACCGGCCGTCAGCCTCGGCACGCTGCTCATCGATTCCCAGAACATCCAGACCGTCACCCTCAGCCCCTGGCTGCTGGTGCCCGGCGGGCTCGTGATCCTCATCGTCATCGCCTTCAGCTTCCTTGGCGATGGCCTGCGCGATGCCCTCGACCCCTACAGGAGCTAGCCAGATGACCACCATGGCTCAAGCCCACACCAAGATGCTTCCCGCCGGCGAACCGCTGCTCGAGGTCAAGGACCTGCGCGTCGTGCTGCCGCTCATGGAGGGCCATCTCGTTGCCGCCGACGGCGTCAACTTCACCATCCAGCAGGGCCGCACGCTCGGGCTCGTCGGGGAATCCGGTTGCGGCAAGACCATGACCGCCCAGTCGATCCTCAAGATCAGCCCGAAGATCGCCCGCACCACCGGCGAGATTCTGCTGCACTATTCCGACAAGCCCTCCACCGACATCGTCGGCCTGGGCAAGGAAGATCCCGAACTCCTGCGTATCCGCGGCGGGGAATGCGCCATGATCTTCCAGGAGCCGATGACCTCGTTCTCCCCGGTGCACACCATCGGCAACCAGCTCATCGAAACCGTGCTGCTTCACCGCACACGCGACAAGCACCAGGCGCGCGACATCGCCATCGGCATGCTCCAGAAGGTCGGCATCCCGGCACCCGCCGAGACGCTGAAGAAATACCCGCATCATCTTTCGGGCGGCATGCGCCAGCGCGCCATGATCGCCATGGCGCTGGCCTCCCAGCCGCGCCTTCTGATCGCCGACGAACCCACCACGGCCCTCGACGTCACCGTCCAGGCGCAGGTCCTGCGCCTGATGCGCGACCTGCAGCGCGACCTCGGCATGGCCATCCTCTACATTTCGCATGACCTCGGCGTCATCGCGCGCATGGCCGACGATGTCGCCGTCATGTACATGGGCTCGATCGTCGAACAGGCGCCCGTCCGCGACCTCTTCCGTGCGCCCAAACACCCCTATACGCGTGGCCTCATGGCTTCGGTGCCCCGCATCGGCAAGCGCTCGGGCGAACCGCTGCAATCGATCGGCGGCAACGTGCCGATCCCCATCAACAAGCCCAAGGCCTGCGGGTTCTTCCCGCGCTGCCCCGTCGCCATGAGCGGCATCTGCGATCGTGCCGTGCCGCCGCTGGTCGATGTCGCTGCCGGCCACAAGTCCGCCTGCTTCAAGTACCCCGAAGTCCTCGCGGCTGCCGGCCTTGCCCAGGAGGCCGCTCATGTCCACTAAGCCGCTTCTCAAGGTCGAAGGCCTCAAGAAATACTACCCGGTCGAAAGCGGGCTGACGCGCAAGGTCACCGGCTATGTCAAAGCCGTGGACGATGTGAGCTTCGAGCTGGCCCAGGGCGAGGTGCTCGGCCTCGTCGGGGAATCCGGTTGCGGCAAGACCACGCTCGGCCGCTGCATCATCCGCGCCATCGATCCCACCGCCGGTTCGGCCCGGTTCATGCCTGGCGACGATCTTTCCATCGATCTCGCCGGTGCCGACAAGAAGACGCTCAAGTCCGTGCGGCCATACATGAACATGGTCTTCCAGGACCCGTTCTCCTCGCTCTCTCCGCGCATGACCGTGCGCGAGATCATCGGCGAGCCGTTGCGGGCGCAGAAGGTGCCGGAGCGCGAGATCGCCCAGCGCGTCGAACGCATCGCCGAGATGTGCGGGCTCAACCCCGCGCATCTGTCGCGCTATCCCAATGCCTTCTCCGGCGGCCAGCGCCAGCGCGTCTGTATCGCCCGGGCACTGGTCACCAATCCGGTATTGCTGGTTGCCGATGAGCCGGTGTCCGCGCTCGACGTCTCCATCCAGGCGCAAATTCTCAACCTGCTGCAGCGCTTGCAGCGCGAGTTGAATCTGAGCTTTATCTTTGTTGCCCATGACTTGAGCGTAGTTGAACATATCGCCGATCGCGTCGCGGTCATGTATGTCGGCAAAATCATCGAATTGGCTTCAACTGAGGACTTGTATACTCGTCCCCGGCACCCCTATACCGAGGCGCTTCTGTCGGCGGTACCCAAGCCGGATCCGGATCTAGCCGACGAAACCATAATATTGGGTGGTGAAGTCGCCAGCGCGGCCAATCCCCCGACAGGTTGCTATTTTCATCCCCGCTGTCGCTATGCGGGTGATGTTTGCAAGAGCGCTACGCCGACGCTGCGCGAGATCGGACCAGGCCATTGGGCGGCTTGCCACTTCGCCGACAGCCTGGACCTCGCGGGCGTAGTGCCCGAGCAGAACGAGGGAGAGATCGCGTCGTGACGGTCACCAAAGCCAAGCCTTCCACCAACAAGAGCCTCGCCAAGGCCGTGCGGGTCCTCAAGCTCTTCAGCGCCCAGGAGCCGCGCCTCCCTCTCGCCGAGATCAGCGCCCGGCTCGATATGCCCAAGAGCACGACCCACGCCATCCTGCGCTCACTCGTCGCCGAAGGCCTCATCGAGAAGATCGGTGGCGAAGCCTATGCTCTGGGCACCGGCATCCTCGCCCTCTCGCAATCGGTCCGCGTCAACGTCGAGATCCGTGATCGCGCCGCGCCGCACGTGCGCGCTCTCGCCGACAAGGCCGGGGAATCGGTCTACTTCACCTTCCTCGAAGGCGACCGCATCCTTTACATCTATGCCGTCGAATCCTCGCGCCGCCTCATCGCCCGCACCGCCGTCGGCGATCGCATGCCGATGCATTGCACCGGCGTCGGCAAGGCTATCCTCGCGCATTTGCCCGAGGCCGAAGTCCGCTCCATTCTCGAGCGCATGGGCATGCCGCGGGTCACGCCCAACACCATCACCGATCTCGAGGCGCTGATCAGCGAACTCGGCGAGATCCGGGCGCGCGGCTATTCCTTCGATAACGGCGAAAACGAAACCGGCAATTACTGCGTCGGCGCGCCGGTCTTTGGCGCCGATGGACGCGTCATCGGCGGCTGCTCGATCTCGGGTACCGACCCCGAAATCATCGCCAGCCGCGCCCCCGAAATCGCCCGCATGCTCATCGCAGCCTGCCTCGATATGTCCCGCAACCTCGGCTACGTGCCGCCATCCTTTTCGCAATTGCACTCAGCGGTATTTCCATGAACGAGCAAAGCACCACATCCTCCTCCCTCGGCGGCATCATCACCGCCATCCTGACGCCCGTTCGGGCGGATCTCTCGATCGATACCGAGCGCCTTGTCGCCCATGCCCGCGATCTTCTCGCCAAGGGCGGCAGCCGCGTTTCGACCTTCGGGAGCACGGGGGAGGGCGTGGCGTTTTCGTCCCCGGAGAAACGTGAGGCCGTAGAGGCGCTCCTCGCCGCCGGCATCCGCACCGACCAGCTGCTGCCCGCTATCATGACCTCTTCGGTCGGCACCGCCGCGCAGGAGCTCGCCGATCTGGCCGAACTCGGCTGCCGTGAAGTCCTGGTCCTGCCGCCCTTCTACTATGGCAGCCCGAGCGTGGCTGGCCTCGTCTCCTTCTACGAAGCCCTTTTCGAGCGCGCCGGCCGACCCAATGTTCGCCTCGTGCTCTACAACATCCCGGCCATGAGCGGGGTCACCATCACGCACGACCTCATCCGTGCCCTGCGCGCCGGCAAGGGCGCCCCGATTGCCGGCGTCAAGGATTCGACCGGCAATATCGAAAGCGGCCTTGCCTATGTGAAGGCGTTCCCGGACCTGGCGATCTTCACCGGCGATGATCGCGTGCTGCCCCATCTCCTCCATGCCGGCGGCGCCGGCATGATCGGCGGCCTGCCCAATCTCTATGTCGAGGATCTCGTCGCCCTCTACAGCGACCCCAAGGGGCCGAATGCCCACTCGCTCGCTGCTCTCGCGGCCGAGCGCATCGCCCGGATCGACTCGACCGGTGGCCTCGTTGCCCTCAAGTCCGAACTCGCCTCCCGCGAGAGCGATCCCGATTGGGTGCGCTGCATGCCGCCCCTCGATGGTCGCTTCCGCGCCGGAGCCGGACGTTGATTTCGGCCGAGGCCACGGCCGATTTTCTGGAGACGCTCTGGCGGCAAGGCCAGACCATCGATGCGCTCCCCGATGATCTGCGCCCCGCCGATACGGACGAGGCGCTGGCCGTTCAGTCAGCCTATATCGCGCGATATCCCAGCTGCGGCTGGAAGATCGGGGCGACCCCGGATGGCGGCTGGCTGGCGGCACCCCTGCGCGGCGAACCGCTGCCTGGTGGCGCATCTCTCGCCGGCAACATGCCACCGGCCGTCGAGGTCGAAGTCGCCCTGACGCTCGGCGCATCATTGCTCGCCGACAGCATGGAAGACCAGGCAAGAGCTGCCATTCGCAGCTTCCATCTGGCCTTCGAACTCTTCGGTTCGCGCTACAAGCAGCCCAAGGCCGTGGATGCGTCGTCCGTCCTTGCCGACAATCTCAACAATGCCGGCGTCATCGTGGGCGACGCACGTCTACCCGCGAAGGCGCAAGCCACCGAGATAGCCATCGAATTCTATCGCGATGGCGCGGATGCAGGCCGGCATCATGCGCCATGGCCGGACGATGGCTTCGCGTCGGGCCTGATCTGGCTGGCCGATTATGCAGCCAAACGCGGCAAGCCGCTCTCGGCAGGGGACATCATCATCACCGGCGCGAGGATCGGCCCCGTCCCGCTGCAACGCGGTGCGCGCTACGAAGCCAGGTCTTCGCTCGGCACGCTAGCCTTCGCCACCTGATATCTGCCGAATGCACGAGGGCGAACGCACGGTCAGGCGTTCGCCCGTATCCCGCACGCCATCCTCCTCGAGCGCATAGACCGCCAGGCAGTCGCCGTTCTGGTTGGTGGTAATCAGCCAGGCGCCACACGATGAGAATTCGAAGTCGCGAGGCTTCGTGCCGCCGCTGGGGATCTGGCGCCAGGGCGTAAGGCGGCCGGTTTCCGGGTCGAACGCGAAGAGCGAGATGGCGTCGGCGCCGCGATTGGAGACCCCGACCAGGCGTCCTGATGGATGCCAGCGCAAGCCTGCCGCGGTGTTTTCACCCGGGAACGGGTCGATGAGGCTGGAAATACGGTGACATTCGCTGAGCTCGCCGTCGTTCCAGCGCAGGCTGACCAGGCGAGAGGCGATTTCCTCGACCAGCACGATGTACTGGCCGTTGCCGCTAAAGAGCGGAAGACGCGGACCGCTGCCGGCCGGGGCTTGCCAGAGGCGAGCATGCGAGAAGTCGGGGCCACGAGCCTCGTCAAAGGGATAGGCGGAAACCGTGTCGGTGCCGAGGTCCGGCACGATCAACCAATCGCCGTCGGGAGAAAAGCGGGCTGCGTGAGGGTGTGGGCCGGTCTGTCGAACGGGATGCACGCTGCTGCCGGCGTGGCGGGTGGTGATCATGCGGTCGGGCTGCAAGCGGCCCTCGGTCAGCGGCAGGGCAAACACCTCCCCGGTTCCGTAGCATGCGCCCGCGAGCCAGGAGCCCGCGGGATGAAGGTCGACATGGCACGGGATGCGGCCAGGCGTCGCGACGCGCTCCTCCAGCTCAAGTGCATCGCTCCCGACGCGTACCAGTGCGATGCTGGCGCGGTCATCGTCGGTCTCGATAGCCACGGTGATGCGGTCGGCCGAAAGCGGGCGCAGATAGGCTGGATTGGGCAGGGCGAGCTGCGCCAGGATCTCGAGCCTGCCGGTCGGGTGCAGGGAGACCAGCGAGATACCTTCGCCGATGGCACGGAACGGGCCATAGGGCTCGGTATAGCTGCCGACGACGAAACGCTGCACGTTGGAGGCCGGATTTTGTAATACAGGTATCATGTATCTGGTATCTATTGTGCCGTCGAAGTGCGGGCGATCAGCGAGGGCGTGATCGACACATGCAGCGCCGGGCCGTCATAGGCGCCGGTCATGCGGTCATGCAGCAGCCGGAAGCACATGCGGCCGAGGGTTTCGGGATAGATATGGACGCTGGTCAGCGGCGGCTCCATCGAGCGCGCAAGGAGGCTGTCGTTGACGCTCGCCACGGCCACCTGCTTGGGAATGGCGATCGAAGCGGCGCGCAGCGCCTGGACGACGCCGAGGGCGGTGACGTCGTTGCGGGCGAAGACGGCCGTAAACTCGACGCCCTCTGCCAGAAGCGCCTCGACTGCCCGTCGGCCGGCCTCTTCGGAGGCGAGGTCGGTGATGCGTACCAGTTCCTTGTGCGTGGCGATGTGGGCATTGCGCAGCGCCTGGGAATAGCCGTCGAGCAGGGAGAAACCGGGCAGGTTCGGCGCGCCCTCGACATAGGCGATACGGCGATGACCCTGCGCAAGCAGGTGCTCGACGGCGATGCGGCCGGCCGCGAGATAGTCGGCGCTGGCGCCGTCTGCCGGCAGGTCGGTCGGCCAGCGGCCCATGTAAACCAGGGGTTTTCCGGTCGCCATGTACTTGCGCGCGCCGAGCGATGAGGCTTCCACCGAACTCGGCACGACGATGACGCCGCGCACATGCGGGTCGGCGGCAAGTTCGGTGAGCTGGTCGCTCTCGCTCTGCAGCGAATAGCCCGACTGGTTGGTCATGAGCTTGAGGCCGTGTTCGCGGGCCTCGCGCTCGATGCCATCGATCATCTCGGCATAAAGCGGGTTCGAGAAGGTCGGGATGATGAGGGACATGGTCGGCGTGCCGCTCGCGCGCACCGCCGGCCTGCCCACGACTTCCGGGGCATCGGAGACGAAGGTGCCGCTGCCGGCGCGGCGATAGACGTGCCCCTCATCGACCAGCAACTGGATGGCGCGGCGGACCGTGGTGCGCGAAAGGTCGTGGTGCTCCATGAGCTCGCGCTCCGAGGGCAGCATTTCGCCCGCCGCATACTCGCCCGCCGCGATGGCCTCGCGGATCGTGTGGGCCAGCGCCTTGGTCTTGTCCGGGGCCCTATCGGTTGCGAGCTGCTGATTCATCTTGCCGTACCAGATCATACATGTATGATACCTATACCATGAACGGAAGGAAATCCGTCTGGAGGGAGTTATATGCTCAAAGGGCAGGGAAATATGAAAGCACTATTTGCAGCCGCTGTGTCGCTGCTGGCGCTGACCGCCGCGGCTCCGGCGCAGGAGGCCTATACCTTCAAGTATCCCAGCTGGATGTGGGAAGAGGGTGGGGTCGGTCCGTGGAACAAGGATCGGGTGGCCGCGTTCGAGGCAGCCAACCCCAATATCAAGGTCGAGGCGACCCTGATTCCTAATACCAGTTACGAGCAGACCATCACCACGCAGATCGCCGGCGGCGACGTGCCGGACTTCATGCCGGCCTATACCAACATGATCGCGCCGATGGTCGACGCCGGCGTGCTGGCGCCGCTCGATGATTGCATCGCCGGCAGCTCCTTCAAGGATCGCATCCTGCCGTCGGTGAGCTTTGCCGTGATCGATGGCAAGACCTATGGCCTGCCGGTCACGATGAGCCCGCAATCGCTGATCTACAACAAGAAGCTGCTCGACGAGGCGGGCGTGGGCATTCCCACGACCGTCGAGGAATTCGTGGCGGCGGCCAAGGCCGTCAAGGAGAAGACCGGGCAGTGGGGCTATGTGTTCCCCAATGATTCCAACACGCTCTTCACCTATATCGTGAGCATGCAGTGGATCATCGGCATGGGCTCGGACTGGTCCAAGCCCGATGGCGCCATCACCGCCAACGATCCGCGCAATGTCGAGGCCGTCACGCTCATCAAGAGCTTCCTCGACGACCAGATCAGCCCCAAGGGGCTCGACGCCAATTCGGTGCGCACGATGTTCGCCGAGGGCAAGGCCGCGTTCATGGTCGATGGGCCCTGGGTCATCAACCAGGTGGCCAACACCAATCCGGACCTGCTGCCGGAAGTGGGCTTTGAAGTCATGCCGACCCCGACCCACGCTGCCGTCACCGGCGGCGCCTTCTACGTCGTGCCGGAAGCGTCTCCGCACAAGGAGGATGCCTGCAAGCTGCTCGAAGTGATCCTCGATCCGACCGCCCAGCAGCATTACCTCGAAGACCTGCTGCAGATCCCCGGCACCAAGGTCGAGCCGAGTGCCGAGTTCCTCAAGACCCATGCCTGGGTCGGCAAGATGGCCGAGATCGCGGCCAAGTATCCGGGCGGCATCGGCTATGCGCCTCCGGGCTATGCCATCCAGGCCCCCGAGTTCCGCCAGATCGCGGCGGACAACCTGGCCCGCATCTATGCCGGCGAAGTCTCGGTGCAGCAGGGTCTCGATGATGCCCAGAAGGCGCTCGAGGACTGGTCCAAGTCGCTCTAGTCGCTTCGGCCTGCCGGGTTGATACGCGCCCGGCAGGCCCGCTGTTCCAGCGCACTTTCCTGCGGTCGGGAGAAAATCTCTAAGATGTCGTTTCTGGCGAAACGCGAGGCCTTGGCCGCGCGCAACATGCGGCGCTTCGACTGGCTGCCGGTCTGGCTGGTGGCGCCAGCGGGCCTCTTGATGACGGGCCTGCTCATCTACCCGATCGTGCAGGGCATCCTGCTCAGCTTTTTCGATACGCGCATTCTCAATTATGCACGCGGCAAGTTCATCGGCCTTGCCAATTACGAGCGCCTCTTCGTCGATCCCTATTTCTGGAACGCGGTGCGCGTCACCTTCATCTATGGCGCAGCCTCGATGGTCTGCACCTATCTGCTCGGCCTGGGCTTTGCGCTGCTGCTCAATCGCAATTTTCCCGGGCGCGGCCTCATCCGCACGCTCTTCATTCTGCCCTGGGCCATCCCCGAAGTGGTGGCGGTCCTCATCTTCGTCTGGATGCTCGATGCGCAGTTCGGCGTCATAAACTATGCGCTGGTCTCGGTTGGCCTGATCCGCGAGCCGCTGGCCTGGCTCGCCAACCGCGACCTGGCCCTGCCGGCCCTTGTGCTCGTCACCTCATGGCAGCAATTCCCGCTGGCCATGCTCATTCTCCTTGCCGGCCTCCAGACCATTCCCAAGGAAGAATATGAAGCGGCGATGGTCGATGGCGCCAATGCCTGGTCGCGCTTCATCCACGTCACCATGCCGGGCCTGCGCGCCGTCAACGTGGTGCTGGTACTGCTGCTGATCCTCAATTCCTTCCGCCGCGTGACCATGATCTACGCCATGACGGGCGGCGGGCCGGCGCGGGCGACGGAAACGCTCTCGATCCTTACCTACAACACGGCCTTCGACTACCAGCGCATCGGCTATGCCGCGGCCATCGGCACGGCCCTGCTGGTGATCCTCCTGGTCTTCAGCCTCATCTACTACATCGCGCTGCTGCGCCAGAGGGATACGCAATGAGCCCGACCTTCCTGCGCCGGGCGATCGCCGTCGGGCTGTTCCTGCTGACGCTGGCCTGTGCCGCCCTTGTGGTGTTCCCCTATTATTGGATGTTCGTGTCCTCGGCGAGCACGCAATCCCTCTTCCAATGGCCGCCGCGGATCATTCCCGACGAGCTCTCGCTCGGCGCCTATGAGAAGATCTTTGCCGAGCGACCCCTGCTGCAATGGTTGCAGAACACGGCGCTGGTCTCGGTTTCGACCGCGATCTTCTGCACCGTGGTTTCGGTCAATGCCGGCTACGCGCTCTCGCGCTTCAAGACGCGCCTGACGGGCGGGTTCTCGCTGCTCATCATGTTCTCGCAGATGCTGCCGGCAGCCCTCATCGTCGTGCCGCTCTACGTGATCTTCCGCCAGCTCGGCCTCTACAATTCGCTCATCGGCCTCGCCATCGCGGATTCCGCCTTCGTGCTGCCGCTCGCCACTTGGCTGATGAAGGGTTTTTTCGATCGCATTCCGATCGACCTGGAGGAACAGGCGCAGATCGATGGTTGCGGGCGCGTGGCCGCCTTCTATCGCGTCACGCTGCCTCTGGCGGCGCCGGGCCTCGTCGTCGTCACCGTCATGTCCTTCATCTCTGCCTGGGACGAGTTCTTCCTCGCCCGCACCCTCATTTCCTCACAGAGCAATTGGGTGCTCTCGGTGGCGCTGACCTCCTTTGAGGGGCAGTACACCATCGCCTGGAACGAGATGATGGCGGCTTCCGTGATCTTCGCGCTGCCCGCCGCCTGTTTCTTCCTTCTCGTGCAACGCTATCTCGTCTCCGGCATGACGAGCGGCGCGGTGAAGGGATAGGGCCCGTGCATCAGTCAACGGAAAAACTCTGCCTCGTTTCGCGGCGCGTCTGGCTTGATCCCCCCGGCCGCTACGAGCCCCGCGCAGTCCTCATCGAGCAGGGCGTCATTGGCGAACTTGCTCCGATCTCGGCCGCCGCCGAGCTTGGGCCGGAATGGCGCGTGGTCGATCTCGGCGAGCGGCCGCTGCTCCCCGGCCTCATCAACACGCATGTCCATCTCGAATTCAGCGCGTCCTCGCGTCCGCTGGCCGAGTTCGAGAAGGAGCCGGTCAGCGAGCGTCTGTTGCGTGCCATCGGCAATGCCCGCGTGCTGCTGGAAAGCGGCGTCACCACCGCGCGCGATTGCGGTTCGAGCCTCGAATTGCTGGCGCTGGCGCGGCGGCCGGACCTGCACCCGGTCACGCTTCCGCGTCTCGTGATGTCGGGACCGCCCATCACCATCACGCGCGGACACCTCCACATGATGGGTGGGGAGGCCGATACCATTGCCGAGATCGATGCGGTCATCCAGATCGGTCGCGAGCATGGCGCGCGCAGCCTCAAGCTCATGGGCAGCGGCGGCGGCATGACCCCAGGCACCCTGCCGGAAAGCGCGGCCTATCCGCAATTCGTCTTCGATCATGTTGCCGGGCACGCGCGCCGGGCTGATCTGCCGAGCGTAGTGCATGTTCTCGCGCCCGAAAGCATCAGGCGCGGCGCACTGGCGCGTTTCGATAGCCTCGAACACTGCGCCTTTTTCGTCCGCAACGACCAGGGTGCGCTGGAGCGTCATTTCGATCCGGCGATTGCCGGGCTGGTGCGCGATAGCGGCTCGCGTGTCATGGCCAATCTCTCGACGGCTACGCGCGCGCTCGAGCGCCTGCGTCAGGACCCGTCAGCGTCTCCCGATGCGAGCCATCAATTGCAGCAATTCGATCTCATGATCGAGAATTTCGGTCGGATGCTCGCCATGGGCATCCCCTTCGTCTGCGGCACCGATGCCGGCGTGCGCGATACGCCTTTCTCCGATACCGCGCTGGAACTCGTCTGGCTGGAGCGGGGCGGCATGTCTTCGGTCGAGGCCCTACGCGCCGCGACCCTCGAAGCGGCGGCGGCTCTCCATTTCGACAGGCAGATCGGCCGCATTGCGCCCGGCTACGCCGCCGATCTTCTGGTGTTCGACGACGATCCGCTGGAACGGCTCGACCGTTTCGCGGCGCCTGCTGGGGTCATGGCTCGCGGCGCTATCGTCAAGGCCTCCGGCCCTCTCGCTTTCTCTCAGGATAATCCACGATGACTGCGCATCTCCGTTGTCTCTCCTGCAACGCCAAACTGCCTGCGGCCGAGCACTATTCCTGCCCCGAATGCGGCGGCGAGCTGGACGTGCAATACGACCATGACCGCATCCGCGAAGACGGCCGCCTCGCACAAAGCTGGCGGCAGCCCGGCCCGATGGCCGAACGTTTCGCCGAGCTGATGCCGCTGGCCGCGCCCGAGTCTGCGGTGAGCCTGGGCGAAGGCAACACTCCGCTAGTGCGCTCGCACAATCTCGCGCGTCGCTTGGGCCTGCGTCATCTCTATTTCAAGCTCGAAGGCTCCAACCCCACCGGCTCCTTCAAGGATCGGCAGGTCGCCATTGCCATCTCCAAGGCGCGCGAACTGGGCCGTCGCCGCTTTGCTACCGTGTCGTCCGGCAATGTCGGCAATGCGCTGGCTGCCTATGCCGCCCATACCGGCGGACGCGCTGATATCTGGGTGTCGCACGAGACCGCCGAGGCCAAGCGCCAGCAGATCGAAATCTATGGCGCGCAGGTCTTCCTGCTGCCGTCCCCGCGTGGCGATGGCGGGCCGGGGCCGTATTTTTCCGCGCTCAAGGGGCTGCCCGATTTCTGCGCGCGCCACGGCCTCGTGCCGATGATCTCGGCGCGCCCCATCAACCCCTATATGGTCGAAGGCGCCAAGGCGATCGGCTATGAAATCGCCGCCACGCTCGGGCGTAATCCTGACGTCGTCTTCGCGCCCGTCGGCGGCGGCGGCCTCGCCGGCGGCGTCTTCAAGGCGTTTTCCGATCTCGTTGCCGTCGGCCTCGCCGACACGGTGCCGCAACTGCGCGGTGGCCAGCGCCGCGCCTATTTCGCGCCGGTGGATCGCATGGATGAGCCGCAATACCAGACCGGCTATTACCTGCCGCTCGATGGCCATTGGGCATGGCAATCGATCCAGGCTTCCGGCGGCACGCTCCAGATCATGGAGGATGATGCCATCCGCGCCGCCCAGGGCGAGCTCGCGCGGCAGGAGGGTGTCTTCGCCGAACCGCACGGGGCCTATGCCCTGGCGGCGATGATCGAGGCGGCCGACAAGGGTTCGCTCGATCCCGATGCGCTCACGGTCTGCGTCATCTCCGGCTTCGGCCTCAAGGACATGGTCGCTGCCCGCGAGATCATCGCCAATGCCGGGCGACCGCCCATCGAGGTCGCTTCACTCGAAGCCTCCGAGGCCCATTTCGCTTCTCCCGAAAGTCTGGAGCTCAACTGATGGCCAATGTCGATATCGTCGATGTGCGCAAGTCCTACGGCGATGCCCATGTGCTCCATGGCATCGACGTTTCGATCACCGACGGCGAATTCGTCGTGCTGGTCGGCCCCTCCGGATGCGGCAAGTCCACGCTTCTGCGGATGATCGCCGGGCTCGAAACCATTTCGGGCGGCGAGGTCCGCATCGGCGGCTCGGTGATGAACGCGCTGCTCCCCAAGGACCGCGACATCGCCATGGTGTTCCAGAACTACGCGCTTTATCCCAACAAGACGGTGGCGGCCAATATCGGCTTCCCCCTCAAGATGCGCGGCGAGAAAGCTGCCGCGATCAAGGAGCGGGTGGCCGAGGCGGCCCGCACGCTCGGCCTCGAAGACCTGCTCGAGCGCTATCCGCGCCAGCTTTCCGGCGGCCAGCGCCAGCGTGTCGCCATGGGGCGCGCCATCGTGCGTTCGCCGCGCGTCTTCCTTTTCGACGAGCCGCTGTCCAATCTCGACGCCAAGCTGCGCGTCAAGATGCGGGCCGAGATCAAGGAGCTCCACCAGCGCCTCGGCACCACCATGATCTACGTTACGCACGACCAGATCGAGGCCATGACCATGGCCGACCGGATCGTGGTCATGCGCGGCGGTCGCATCGAGCAGGTCGGCACGCCGCTCGAACTCTATGACCGCCCGGCCAACCAGTTCGTAGCCAGCTTCATCGGCTCCCCCTCAATGAACTTCCTCGCCGGAAAGCTCGAACGCACCGAGGGCGGCGCCACCTTCATCGGCCCGATGGGCGAGCGCATCGCCCTGGAGAGGGGCAGGGACCTGCCATCGACCGCCGACGTGGTGCTGGGCATCCGCCCCGAGCACCTCGATCTTGCCACCACCGAGACGCCGGGCGCCTTCATGGCCAATGTGGCGGTGGTCGAGCCGACCGGCGCCGAGACGATGATCGTCGCCCGCACGGCAGGCGGCGAGATGACCATTTCCTGCAAGGGGCGGCCGGATGTGCGTCCGGGCCAGACGATCTGGTTGCGGCCGCTGCCCGAGCATGTCCATCTTTTCGCCGGCGAGCATTGAGAGCGCATATGGGCGGCTATTCGCTTGAACACGTCCGGCCGATCGGCTTTCCCGACGCTGCCGGCCCGCGCGACATCCATGTCGACGCGCAAGGCTTCGTCTGCGCCGAACCGGTCGCCGGCGCCGAGCGCATCGATTGCCGCGGCGCCTTCGTCTCCCCCGGCTGGGCAGACCTGCACGTCCATGTCTGGTATGGCGGCTCCGACTTTTCCGTCCGCGCCGATGAAGCAGGCCTCAACCGTGGCGTCACCGCCATGGCCGATGCCGGCTCGGCAGGCGAGGCCACTTTCCACGGTCTGCGCGAATACGTCCTCGAGCGCCAACGCGAAACCATAAAGGCCTTCATCAATATCGGCTCGATCGGACTGGTCGCCGCCAACCGTGTCTCCGAACTCTCCGGTCCCGGCTCGATCGACGTCGAGCGCACAAGGCGCGTGATCGCCGCCAATCGCGACGTCATCTGCGGCGTAAAGGTCCGGTGCAGCGGCCTCGTCGTCGGCCAATGGGGCCTCGAACCTCTCCGCATCGCACGCGCAGTGGCTGACGAAGCCGGCCTTTCGCTGATGGTCCATATCGGGGAGGCCCCGCCGGCCGTCGAAGACGTCCTCGAACTCCTCGCGCCGGGCGATCTCGTCACCCATTGCTTCCACGGCAAGCAGGGCACGGCGCTCTTCGAGACCCCAGAGCGCGTGGCCCTGGCCTGCGCGGCCGCCGCCCGCGGCGTGCGGTTCGATGTCGGCCACGGCGCCGCGTCCTACAGTTTCGACATGGCCGAACGCGCGCTCCTCGCGGGCTTCAAGCCGTTCTCGATCTCGACCGACCTCCACCAGCGCAATATCCGCGGTCCCGTCTACGACCTGGCCACGACCGCCTCGAAACTCCTCGCCATCGGTCTTCCCCTCGAAGATTGCGTCCTTGCGATTTCAGAGCGTCCTCGCAGCGTTCTCGGGCTCGAATCGGCGCGCAACCTCGAAGTCGGCAGCCGTGCGGACCTCACGGTTTTCGAACTCCTCGCCAGCGATCTCGTCGCCGCCGACAGCCTCGGCGCATCGCGGAATCTGCCGACCCTATTCCGGCCGCTCTATGCGGCATTGGGCTCTGTTCTCCAGCGCGTGCCCGACAAAGCCGGCGTCTGAGGCGGAACGCTCGCGCGTCTCGTTGCATTTCAGGATAGGCTCGAAATCACAGCAAGGGGACGAACGATGGCGATTGCCAAGAACACCATTTGCATCTGGTACGACAAGGAAGCCGAGGAGGCCGCGCGCTTTTATGCCGAGCTCTTCCCAGACAGCAAGGTAACGGCGGTGCGCCGTGCGCCCGGCGACAATCCCTCCGGCAAGGCCGGCGAGGTGCTCACCGTCGAATTCACCATCTGCGGCGTGCCCTGCATCGGCCTCAATGGCGGGCCGGCCTTCAAGCACAGCGAGGCCTTTTCCTTCCAGATCGCCACCGACGATCAGGAGGAAACCGATCGCTACTGGAACGCCATCGTCGGCAATGGCGGGGAGGAGAGCGCCTGCGGCTGGTGCAAGGACAGGTGGGGCCTTTCCTGGCAGATCACCCCGCGCACGCTGAGCGAAGCGATGATCGCGGGCGGCGACGAAGCGAAGCGCGCGTTCGACGCCATGATGAAGATGAAGAAGATCGACGTCGCCGCGATCGACGCCGCCCGGCGCGGCTAGCCAAGCATCTCGGCCAGAAAGTCGAACACCAGCCGTATGCGGCGGCTGGTATGGAGTTCGGCATGGGTCGCCAGCCAGACCGGGATCGGGAACGGATCGAGTTCGGGCAGCACCTGAACGATGTCGTCATGCCGCTCCGCTGCCTCTCGCTGCACGACCCCGATCCCCAGTCCTTGTCGCACCATTTCGAGCGCGACCACAAAGCTGTTGGCGCTCCAGCGGAAGTTCTCGACCGTAAGCGGCAGCCCGCGCTCGTCGCGCAGCGCCGCCAACAAATCCTCGACCCTGAAGAAGCCGACGAAATCCGCCGTCGCCAGGTCTTCCACCCGCTCTGGCCGCCCTCGCGCCACGAGATAGGAGCGCGAGGAATAGAGATGGGCGGCGCTGTCGCGACACCGGCGGGCCACCAGGTCCGGCTGGGCAGGGCGGACATGCCGGATGGCGATATCGGCCTCGCGACGCAGGATATCGCTCAGCCCGTTCGAGGCCACGATTTGCACCCGAATGCCCGGCGCCCGCTCGTGCAGTTGCCGCAGGAGCGGGGGCAGCACATAGGCGGCGACGATGTCGCTGGCCGAGATCTTGACCAGCCCCTCGATCGATTGCGCCTGCCCCGAAGCCACGAGCGCCAGTTCCTCGGCAGCCTCTCCCATGCGCCGCACGTGCACGAGCAGATCCTTGCCCGAGGGCGTCAGCACCAGCGAGCGCCCGACGCGGTCGAAGAGCAGGATGCCCAGGCTTACTTCGAGCGCGCTGACCTGCCGGCTGAGCGTCGGTTGCGTCAGCTTGAGTTCGAGGGCCGCGGCCGACAGCGAGCCCGTCTCGGCCGTCGCGAGAAATGCCCTGATGAGGTTCCAGTCCATGCCCGCTCCTTATGCGTCAATGCATAAAGCTGCTGCGCTTTTCGCCAATTTAGCAGCGATCCGCGTATATGTAATGTGACGGCGTCAGATGAGCGGTCGAGGTTCGGCAGGATGGATACGGTGAACACTGAGAGCCGGTTCTGGGACAGGCTGGCGGCGCGCTATGCGCGCCAGCCGATTGCCGACGAGGCGGCCTATCAGCACAAGCTGCGCGTCACGCAGGGCTATCTCAGGCCTGACATGCAATTGCTCGAATTCGGCTGCGGCACGGGCAGCACCGCGCTCATCCATGCGCCCCATGTCGCCCATATCCGCGCCATCGACTATTCCGAGAACATGCTGGCCATCGCTCGCGGCAAGGCCCGGGATGCGGGAATCGAAAACGTCACTTTCGAGCAGGCCGACATTGCCGGCCTCGATGTACCCGATGCCACCTATGACATGGTGCTCGGACTCAGCATCCTCCATCTCCTCCACGACAAGCAGGCGGTGATCGACAAGGTCGCGCGCATGCTCAAGCCCGGCGGCCTCTTTGTCAGCAGCACGGCGTGCCTGGGCGACACCATGGCGGTGTTCAAATACCTGGCGCCCGCCGGCAAGGCCCTGCGCCTCCTGCCGCAACTCGACGTCATGACGACCGCTGAGCTGCGACGCAGCGTGGAGCAGGGCGGTTTCGGCATAGAGCAGCTCTGGCAGCCCAAGCGCGGCGCCGCCGTCTTCATCGTCGCCCGCAAGCCCGGCTAGGCCGCGCGGCCTCGGGGCGGGCCGACGGAATCTCGCTCCACCAGCGGGCACTCGATCTGCAGGCGCCCGGAAATGATGCCGGTGCGATCCTCGTTGTCGCGCTTGGCATAGAGGTGGGTGATCGCCCGCCGCCCCATATCCTCGTGCGGCACGAGAATGGTGGTGAGAGGCGGCTCGAGGTGCCGGGACGAGGGATCGTCGTCGAACCCCACCACCGAAATATCTCCCGGGATGGAAAGCCCCGCTTCCTTGATGGCTTCGTAGCAGCCGATCGCCATCTCGTCGCTGGCGCAGAAGATGGCCGTGGGCGGTTCGGGCTGGGCCAGCAATTCGCGCGTGCAATCGTGCCCGCCCGACAGCAGCCAGTTGCCGCTCTTCACCAGCCTGGCGTCATAGGGAATGTTGGCCGCCTTGAGGCCGCGCTTGTAGCCGCGCAGCCGGTCCTTGCTGGCTTCCATCCAGCTTTCGCCATTGATGAAGGCGATGCGGCGATGCCCCGCCGCCACGAGATGCTGCACGGCGGTTTCCGCGCCGCCGGCATGGGCGGGCAGGATGGCCGGAGCCTGGTCGCCCTTGGTGTGGCAATTGATCAGCACCATCGGTACGGCGCTCAGCTTTTGCGGCAGCGTATATTCGCGCGTGAAGAAGGCCGCGAAGACGAGGCCGACCACGCGGTGGGCGAAGAGCAGTTCGAGCGCCGCCGCGCGCAGCCTTTCGTCGTTCTGCGTCGGCAGCACGACCAGCACCGCGCCGTTCTCCCAGGCGAGCTGGCGCGCGGAATCGATGGCCTTGTTGACGATGGGGTTGGACGTGCTGTCGTCGATCACGAAACCGATGGCCTGCGGGCCGCCGCTGCCGATGGCCGAGCGCATCCAGACGCGATAGCCCAGCGTCTCGGCGGCCTCGCGCACCAGCTTGCGGGTCTTTTCGGTCACCCGCGTGCCGCCGGTTTCGTTGAGCACCATGGAGACGGTTGCCTGACTGACGCCGGCAAGCTTGGCGACGTCCACCATCGTGGCCCGCGCGCTGGCTTTCTCCGTCTTGCGTCTGTTCATCAACCCCCTCCGATCCGACCGACATAGCGCAGCTCCCGGGGAAAGGAAACTGGGCCGTTTCACGAGGTTATATATAACCGAACCTTGCTTGACGATGGTTATAAATAACTGTTAGCGTCCTCGTGCGCTGGAGGAGCGCGTGCAGTTGCCGAAGGCCTGCACAATCCGCCCGGGGAGGGCGGCAGGGAGAGACAGATGAGCACTTCGAGAAATCCGATGGCGCCGGCCTCCGGCGTCAGCCGTCGCGCGCTTCTGCAAGGCATGGCCGCGTTCGGTGCAGCAGCAGGGTTGGGCCCGATGCGGGCCTTCGCGCAGGATGTCACCACCATCAAGTGGTGGGACATTTTCCAGCCGCTGATCCCGCTGCACCAGAAGATCTGGGACGAGTTCGCGGCCAGCCACCCGGCCAAGGTCGAGTACACGCCGGGCAACCCGTCCGACATGATGCAGTCGCTGCAACTGGCCTTCCGCAGCAATCAATTGCCGGATGTGTTCAACGTCCCCAACGGCAATGTCGCCACCGTCAATTCGCTGCAGGCCGCCGGCTGGTTCCAGCCGCTCGCCGACAGCTTCATCTTCGACAAGCCGTTCCAGAAAGAGGCGCTGGCCGAGGGCTTCACCAGCTTCGGCGGCAAGCCCTATACCTTCCCGATCTTCGCCATCCGGCAGAATTCGACTTCGCTCTGGTTCTTCAAGGCCGGGCTCGAAGCTGCCGGCATGGACCCGGAAGTAGGCCCCGCCACCTGGGATGACGCCCGCAAGGCCGCTTTGGCCGGCACCAAGGATGGCAAGTACGGCCTCATCCTGCCGCTGCAGTTCGGCGACCGCATGAAGGCGCACTTCACCGACCTCGCGCAGATCGCCGGCGCCGCTGGCGAAATCGACTGGAAGACCGGCAATTACGCCCATGCCTCCCAGCCCTTCCTTGATGCGCTCGAATTCCTGATGTCCTTCCAGAAGGATGGTTCGCTCCATCCCGGCTCGTCCTCGGTCGATGCCCGCCAGGGCCGCGCCCGCTGGGTGGCCGGTGAATCGCTGATGTTCTTCGATGGCCCCTGGAACAGCGGCGTGCTCAACGGCAGCTTCAAGGACCAGATCGATCTCATCGGCGTCACCGCGCAGGTGCCCTATCCGGGCGACAAGTCCACTGCCTTCACCTACCGCCCGCCCAATGGCGGCACGTTCTATATCTCGTCCCAGTCCCAGCATCCGGATGTGGCCACGCAGATCCTCCAGATGCTCACCACCGACGATTACTATGTCGGCCTCGCCGAGCGCATGGATCAGCCTCCGCTCGATCCCGGTGCCGTCGAGCGTGCCAATGTGCATCCGGCCTATAAGAAGGTCGTCACCGGCTACCAGGATTACGTCCGCATCGCCCCCGATCCGCTGGCCCGCAACGCGGCGGTCAGCGCGGTCTATTCGGAAATGCGCGATGTCACGCCCGGTCTCGGCGAGATCATCCAGGGTGCCTTCAGCGGCGCCTTCAGCGATCCCAAGCCCATCCTGCAGCAATACGCCGACCAGATGAGCAAGGAGCGCGATCGCGCCATCGAAGTGGCCAAGAGCAAGGGCGCCGAAGTGTCGCTCGACAATTGGGTCTTCGATGCCTGGAAGCCTGGCGAGGATTTCACCGCCGACAAGTATTGAGCGGCCGGAACCGATCGATGCAGCAGAACGCCCTGAGCGGCGCGTCACTGGGCAGGAAGATCTGGGCAGACAGGTGGATTTACGTCTTCCTGCTGCCCACCCTCACGCTCGTAGGCGCCTTCACCATCTACCCGGTCATCGCCAGCATCTGGTTCTCGCTCCTTGACTGGAACGGGTTCGAGCGGGCAGGGGCGTTCATCGGCCTGGGCAATTATCACGAACTGGTCGGCGATCCGCTGTTCTGGAACGCCTTCCGCAACACCATCGTCTTCCTGCTGCTGGCGGTGCCGCTGCGCGTCGGCATCGCCTTGGCGCTGGCGGTGGTGCTTAATGCGCATTTCCCGCTGGTGCGCATCTTCCGCACCGCCATCTTCCTGCCGGTCGTCACCACGGCGGCCATTGTCGGCGTGGTCATGCGCTACGTGCTCGATCCCACCGGCGGCCCGCTCAATATCGCGCTGCTCAATTCGCACATCCTCGGGCAGCCGCTCAATTTTCTCGGCAATGCCGGGCTCGCGCTCTATAGCGCGGTCGGCATCTGGGTGTGGAAATGGCTGGGCATCACGCTCATCTATTGGCTCGCCGCCCTCCAGACCATTCCGCGCGATCTCTACGAGGCCGCCGAACTGGATGGCGCCACGCCTTGGGATCGGTTCCGCACCATCACCCTGCCGCTGCTGACGCCCTTCACCATCATCATCACCCTCATCACGGTGATCGAGGCGACCAACGTCTTCGACCTCATGCTGACCTTGACCGGCGGCGGCCCGTTCTACGCCACCGAGGTCATCGACATCTTCGTCTATCGGCAGGCCTTCACTTCCAACGTGCCGCGCCTCGGCTATTCCTCGGCGGCGGCCATCTTCTTCGGGGTGAGCTTCGTGGTGCTGGCCAGCATCCAGATTCTCATCCTGCGCAAGGTCCGGTCGCGGAGGCACGTCGCATGAACCGCCTCTCGACCCCGCGCCCCAAGGCCTGGGTGATCCTGCGCTACGTCGCGCTCACCGCGCTCTGCCTCGTCTGGATCTATCCCTTCCTCTGGCTGGTTTCGGCCTCGCTCAAGACGCCGCTCGAAATCTTCTCCAAGGGCCTCAACCTGCTGCCCGATACGCCGGTCTGGGAGAACTACATCCGTGCCTGGAGCCAGGCCGGGTTCTCGACCTACATGTTCAACACCGTGCTGGTCACCGTCGGCACGGTCGTGGTCGTCGTCATCCACACCGCGCTCTCGGGCTACGTGCTCGGCCGCTATTATTTTGTGGGCCGCTCACTGGTCATCGGCATCCTCGGGGCCACGCTCGTCGTGCCGGCGGGCCTCACCATCATCCCCATCGTCGATCTCACCAGCTCGCTCGGGCTCCTCAACAGCCATTGGGGCATCGTGCTGGCGCTGGCCGGCAGCGGGCAATCGGCGGCGATCCTGCTCTATGCCGGCTATTTCCGCGGCCTGCCGCGCGAGCTCGAAGAGGCGGCGACCATGGATGGGGCAGGGTTCCTGCGCGTCTTCTTCGACGTCATGCTGCCCCTGGCCGGTCCGGTGACGGCGACCGTCACGGTCCTCACCTTCCTCGCTGCCTGGAACGCCTTCCTCATCCCGCTGGTCTTCACCTTCGGGACGCCCGGACTGCGCACGCTTCCGGTCGGCATGCTGGCCTTCGTGGGCACCAACGAGACCGACTGGTCGGGCATGGCGGCGGCGGCCACCATTTCGCTGCTGCCGGTCATCGTCTTCTTCTTCTTCGTTCAGCGCTATTTCGTCGAGGGCATAGCCGGCGCCGTCAAGGCGTAGCGGGCCCAAGGGATCATCATGACCAAACCGAACATCCTCTGGATATGCACCGACCAGCAGCGCTGGGACACGCTGGGCGTTACCGGCAACCGCCACGTCAGCACGCCCGTGCTCGACAAGCTCTTTGCCGAGGGCGCCTGGTTCTCGCAGGCCTATTGCCAGTCGCCCGTCTGCACGCCCAGCCGCGCCAGTTTCCTCACCGGCCGCTATCCGCGCACCACCCGCACCCGCCAGAACGGGCAGGACATGCCGCCAGACGAAATGCTGGTGACCCGGCTCCTTGCCGATAACGGCTATACCTGCGGCCTTTCCGGCAAGCTCCACATCTCGGCCGCCCACCCAAGCGTCGCGCCCGTGATGGAGCCGCGCATAAAAGACGGCTACGCCGCCTTCCACTGGTCGCACCATCCGGGCCACTACGGCAGCGCACAGAACTGGCCGCTCAACGAATACAATCTCTGGCTGACCGAAAAGGGCGCCGAATACCGGGCCGATCCCTATCGCGGCTCGAAATACGTCAAGGCGGGCCCCGCCGCCGCCGATCACCAGACCACCTGGTGCGCCGACAAGGCCATCAACTTCATCGAGGCCCATCGCGCGGGCGATCGTCCGTGGCTGTTCTCGGTCAATTTCTTCGATCCGCACCACCCCTTCGATCCGCCGCCCGAATATCTCGACCGCTATCTCGATCGGCTCGACGAGATCGAATTGCCCAATTACCGCCCGGGCGAGCTCGCCGACAAACCGGCCTTCCAGCAGATCGACCACGAGGGCGCCTATGGCGGCAATGCCGGCATGCCCTATGACGAGATGACGGACGACGACCATCGCCTGGTGCGCGCCGCCTATTTCGCCATGTGCGATCTCATCGACGACCAGGTCGGCCGCATGCTCGACGCGCTGCGCGAAACCGGCCAGCTCGAGAACACCATCGTCATCTTCATGTCCGACCACGGCGAATTGCTGGGCGACCACGGTATCTATCTCAAGGGCCCGTTCTTCTACGAGCCGAGCGTCCACGTGCCGCTAGCGATTTCCTGGCCCGGCCATATCCCCTCCCGGCGGATCGACGGACTTGTCGAACTGGTCGATATCGCCCCCACGCTCCTCGATGCAGCCGGCCTCGAAATCTGGCCCGGCATGCAGGGCAGGTCGCTCTGGCCGCTGCTCACGAGCACCGAAAACGAAACCGGCGTCGAAGACGTCTACTGCGAATACTACAACGCCATGCCCTGGCACCGGCAGCCGCATCTGCCCTTCGCCACCATGCTGCGCACGCCCGACATGAAGCTCATCGTCAGCCACGGCGACCGGTGCGGCGAGCTTTACGACCTCAAGGCCGATCCCGACGAAACCCGCAACCTCTGGGACGATCCGGGGCGGCTGGCGGAAAAGTGCGATCTGTTGCAGCGTCTATGCGACCGCATGGCCTTTACCGCCGATCCCCTGCCGCTCCGCCGCGCCCCCTGGTAGATACGAGACCTTCCATGACCGATCCCCGCACCGCCCGCGCCCCGGCCACCCCGCTCATCGTCCACGATCCCTTCATGAGCGTCTGGTCGCATACGGACGAGCTGACCCAATCCTGGCCGACGCACTGGACCGGCAAGAACCAGTCGATGTCCGGCATGGTCCATATCGACGGCAAGGCCTATCGCTTCATGGGTCTCGTCACCCGCACCGGCCGCGACGTTCCCGCCATGCGCCAGACCGGGCGCGAGGTCACCCCGCTACGCACGATCTACCGCTTCGAGGCGGATGGGGTCGAGCTGGCCCTGAGCTTCACCACCCCCGTCTTCCCCGAAGACCTCGAACTCATGGCTCGCCCGGTAAGCTATGTCGATATCGAGGTATCCTCGAAGGATGGCGCGAACCACGAGGTCTCCGCCTATATCGACTGGAGCACCAACTGGGCCACCGGCAATGGCGAAACCGACGTGATCTGGGGCCGCCATCGCGCCGGCAATGTCGAGGCGCTTTTCGTCGGCGCGCGCGAGCAGACCCCGCTCCACCAGTCCGGCGACGAAGTGCAGATCGATTGGGGCTATCTCTATACCTCGGCCGAGCCGGGCGTTGCCGTCGACAGCGCCTTCGGCGATGCGCGCACCCTGCGCGACAGCTTCGCCACCACCGGCAGCATTCCCGCGCGTGATGATATGCGCGAGGCCCGTCCGCTGCCCATGCCGTCCCACGGCCATCGCGGCCTCAACATCAACGCCAATGGCATCCACCAGGAGCGCCCGGCCTACAATGTCTGCGCCTGGAGCCGCGCCTTCGGCAAGGTCGGTGCGCAGGTGCAGGCGTTCCGCCTGCTGGTCGCCTATGACCAGGTCTATGCGCTCGAATATTTCCACCGGCGCCTTCGTCCCTTCTGGAGCCGCAAGGGCCAGTCCGCCATCGGCCTTGTCGAGCAGGCGTGGGCCGAGCGCGGCGCGCTCTACGCCCGCGTCGCCGATTACGACGCCGCCCTTGTCGCCCAGCTCCAGCGCTCGGGTGGCGATACCTATGCCCGCATCGGCATCCTCGCCTTCCGCCAATGCCTTGGCGGCCACGCATTGGTCGAAGACCTCGATGGCAAGCTGCTCTATTTCTCCAAGGAGAATTCGTCCAACGGCTGCCTCGGCACGGTCGACCTCACCTATCCCTCGGCCCCGTTCTTCCTCCACTACAATCCGGCGCTGCTCGAAGCGCAGATGCGCCCGATCTGCGCCTATGCCATGGGCGGGCGCTGGCCCTTCCCCTATGCGCCGCACGATGTGGGGCAGTTCCCGCTGGCCAATGGCCAGGTTTATGGCGGGGGCGAACTCACCGAGCACAACCAGATGCCCTACGAGGAAAGCGGCAACATGCTGATCCTCGCCGCGGCGCTGGCCGAGCGTACGAACGATGATCGCTTCATCACCGAGTTCTGGCCGCTCTGGGAGAAATGGGCCGCCTATCTCGTCAGGAGCGGCATCGACCCGGAGAACCAGCTCTGCACCGACGATTTCGCCGGCCACCTGCCGCACAATGCCAATCTCTCGCTCAAGGCGATCATCGGCATCGGCGCCTATGGCCTCCTCTGCCGCCGCTTGGGCAAGAACGAGGAAGCCAAAAAGCACCTCGCCATCGCCCGCGACTGGGCCGCCAAATGGCCGACCCTCGCCGACGACGGCTCCGCCTTCCGCCTCGCCTTCGACAAGGCCGGCTCATGGAGCCAGAAGTACAACCTCATCTGGGACCGCATCCTCGGCCTAGGCCTCTTCGCGGCCGACATCGCCCGCAAGGAAATGGTCGCCTACAAGACCCGCCAGGACCGCTACGGCCTGCCGCTCGACAGCCGCGAGCACTACACCAAGCTCGACTGGCTCGTCTGGACCGCCTGCCTCACCGACAATCAGGCCGACTTCGAAACCCTCATCGCCCCCGTCGCCACCTGGCTCGACGATGCCCCCGCCCGCGTCCCGCTGTCGGACTGGTACGACACGCAAACGGGCAAGCAAACCGTTCCCGGAGGGTTCCGTTCGAGGCCGGTGGTGGGTGGGACGTATATCAAGCTGATGCTGGATAGCATGGGGAAGTGACGGCGCGTGGGGAGGCAGGCAACTGCCCCTGCGCGGTCGTCGCCATCGGGCGCTCGCTTACTCGTTGCTCTCCCACCCCACCACCGTACTTCCCCGGCCGAAGAGCCGGGGCCCACGGATTTCTCCACTCGGGTGGAGCGGTGCAATAGGCCCCGGGTCTTCGCCCGGGGAAGTACGGTGGTGGGGGAAGCGTAGTGATAGGAGGAGGGGCCGCGTCATAATCGCGCCCCCAAACTTATCCCCCTCCCGCAAACCCCAAGGTAAGATTCCCCAACCTCACCACCGAGCCCCACCAACTCACCCCGGAAAACACACTCCCAAACCCGCGAAACCCCCCGCAAAACCCCGAAAACATTCGCAAACTTTCCTCGAAATTGAGTCAAAATTTAACGATTCATCGCGGCTTTGGAAAAAATTCACCTTTAATATCAAGATACTAACCTCGCGACCCCTCGAAGAAACCGCGAAAAAACGCACTCATCTCCGCAAAACTCTTTCAGCGCTCCTTCCGAACTCCACGAATCGCCCCCGGCGCTCCCTCCGCCTGCGCATCGCGGCCGAACTTATCCCCCGCGATACCAGTTCCGCGCCGCCGTCTTGGGCAGGTATTTCGCCCACGGCAGCGGGTCCTCCGTTCGAACCGTCCAGTAAAGCAGTTCCTCCAGCATCTCGGTCTTCCGCGCCGCATAGGCCGGGTCGTCGTAGAGGTTGTTGAGCTCCCCCGGATCGGCTGCGAGGTCGTAAAGCTCGGCTCGCCCCATCAGCTCATAGATCAGCTTCCAGTCGCCCTTGCGCACCATCTTGGTGCTGCCGCTCTGGGTGACGCTGTTGAGCTCGTCATAGGTCGGCCCGTCATAGGGGAAGTGGAGCGGCGGTCGTTCTTCCGGGCCATAGGGCAGGCTGCCGAACCCGATCTCGCTGTAGACGCTCGAAAACTCGTCGGCCGGGTAGGGCTCCCCCGCCAGTATCGGCCAGAAGCTGCGGCCCTGGCAGCCGAAGGGGATTTCCGCCCCGATCGCCTCGCAGAGCGTCGGCATAACGTCGACCAGCGAGATGAAGTCCGTGCGGTCGTCGTTCGGCCGGATGCCTGGTCCCGTCGCGAGGAACGGTATCCGCACCAGGCATTCGGGCAGTCCCGCTCCCTTGCGCTGCAGGCCGTAGTCGCCGGCATAGTCGCCATGGTCGGCGAGGAATAGGATGATCGTGTTCTCGAAGGTGCCGTTGGCCTTGAGGTGATCGACGAACCGCCGCACCTGGTCGTCGATCATCCGCAGCATGCCGCAATAGAGCGCCCGGTATCGGCGCCAGTCCTCGTCATAGCCGGGGCGCTTCTCCTCCTCCAGCGTGCGCAGCCATTGCCACTTGCTGCCCTTGGCCATGCTGGCCTGCGGCCCGGCGAAGCGGTCGGGCATGTCGTCGGGCGAGAACATCGAGAAATAGGGGTCGGGCGCCTGGTAGGGGTTGTGCGGCTCCGGCAGCGAGAGCCAGAGGAAATAGGGGTTGTCCCGGTTCTGGTCGGCGCAGGCGATGGCGTCCGAGACGATGCGATGGCAGAGCTGGTTCTCGAGCGGGAAGGGCGTCGGCTCGCTCGCCACGCGATGGTCAAGATCGAAGAGCCATTGGTCCGATTCCCGCTCGCTCGCGCTCGCCCGGTCCGCTGGGCCATGCGTATGGCTATAGGGCCCGCCATGGAAGTCGAAGGCGCTGGCATCGAGGTAGGAATGGTTCTTGCCGGCGAGGTTGACAGTATAGCCATGCTCCCGCAGCACCTGCGGCAGGTCCTTGTCCACAATCACCGACTTGGCCATGTCCCAGTTCTGCTTGACGCGCGTCGCCTTGGCGTAGCGCCCGGTCAGCATCGAGGTGCGGGCCGGTGAGCAGATCGGGATCGGGGTATAGGCGCGCGAAAAGCGAGTGCCGCTCCGCCCGAGCGAATCCACGAACGGCATAGTGTCGACGGGGAAGCCCTCGGACGCGAAGAAGTCGGCGCGCTGCTGATCGGTCATGATCAGCACGATGTTGGGTTTGGAAGCAGGCAAGGGGATCCCCCGGATCAAGGACGATGCCTCCGGCCGGCTGCCGGCCGGAGGTCCTGGCGAAGGTCCCGAAGCGCTGCCCGGAAGGCGGGAGGTTGCCGCCGGGCAGGCTCGGGCGCTGGGCTGTGGAACGTCAGCCCAGGATTCGGCTGGCTTCCGTGAGGAAGTTGTCGGCCGCGGCATCGGGCGTCGTCTGCGCGAAGCCGATCGAGGCATTGAGCCGACCCATCAGGGCTTCGAGCTCGCCGTGTCCGCTGATCCAGCGCGGCGTGGCGCTGGGCGCGGTTTTGCGCAGCTCGGTCAGGTAGTTGAGCACCTTGGTGCTCGGCGCATCGGCGGTCTTGGCCAGTACTGCCGTGGCCCGGTCCGAGGCGGGGCCGCCCAGGGTGAGGCCGAGAACGCCCAGCGCTTCCTCGTCGTTGAGGAGGAAGTTGATGAGCTTGGCCGCCGCTTCCTTGTTCTGCGAGCTTTCCGGGATCACCCAGAAATCGAGGGCGCGGATGAGGTGGCCGTTGTCCGGTGCGCCGGCCACGACCGGGCAGGCGTGGATATCCAGCTCGTCCTGCATCAGCGCCTGGTAGAACACCAATTGCTGGCTCCAGCCGATCTGCATGGCCGAGCGGTTCTTGACGATGGTGGCGTTCTGGAAGCCGGCGCTTTCGGCCGTGACCGATGGCGGCGGGGCGCCCTGTTCGGCACGCAGCGATTCCCAATAGGCCAGCCAGTCGACGAGGTCGGCCTTCTCGAAGCCGACGGCGTTGTCGCCCTTGTAGAGCGACTTGCCGCGCTGGAAGAGGTAGACCTCGAAGAGCCCGAGGAAGCCGCCATTGTCGCTGACGCCGTAATGGTTGGCGCCGCCCGCCTTGCCGAGCTTGATGGCAAGGTCGCGGAAGCTGTCCCAGGTGAGGTTATCGAGCGCGCCGGCGCCGGCTGCATCGAGCTTGGCCTTGTTGTAGAACAGCGCCACCGAGATCTGGTTGTTGCCGATCGCATGGGTGGCGTCGCCGTCCTTGCCGATCTCGACCACGCCCGGATAGAGCGCCGAGATGTCGATGGTCTGGCCCACGAAGGGGCTGAGGTCGGCGAGGAGCCCGCGCTCGGTGTAGTCGAAGAGGTAGGTCATCGAGTGCCGGTGCATGTCCGGCGCGCCGCCACCCGAATACTGGACCGGCAGGCGGTCGTAGAATTCGGCGAAGGGCGCGAACTCGACATTGACGGCGATGTCGGGGTTCTTCTGGGTGAAGAGCTTGATCGCCTGCTGCATGCGGTCATGGGTGTCCTGGCCGCCGTACCAGGCAGCCTTGATCTGGGTTTGCTGGGCGAATGCCGCATTGGGCAGCCCCAGCCAGAGGGCGGCTGCCCCTCCGATCGATATCTTCATTACATCGCGCCGGTTGAGGGCGCCGTTCGTCCTGGTCATGGTGTCTCCTCCTTGGTGGTCTGGCCCGGCGGCCTATCCCTTCAGGCCGGTCGTGGCGATGCCGTCTGCGAGCTGCTTCTGGAACAGGACGAAGAGCACGAAGATCGGAATGAGCGTGATCACCGACATGGCAAACAGCATGCCCCAGGCGGATTCCCCGCTGGTCGCGTCGATGAAGAGGTTGAGTGCGAGCGCAGCCGTGTATTTCTCGGTCTGCGTCAGGTAGATGAGCTGGCCGAAGAAGTCGTTCCAGGTCCACAGGAACGTGAACACCGCAACGATCACCAGCGCCGGCCGGCAGAGCGGAAAGATGATGTGCCAGAAAGTCTGGTACTTGTTCGAGCCGTCGAGCTCGGCCGCCTCGTCGAGGTCGCGCGGGATCGAGCGGATGAACTGCACCAGCAGGAACACGAAGAAGGCATCGACCGCGAAGAACTTGGGCAGCACCAGCGGGATGATCGTGTTCACCGCCCCCAGCTTCTGGAACATGATGTACTGGGGCAGGATGGTCACATGGAACGGCAGCATGATCGTGACCAGCATGATCGCGAACGCCACCTTCGAGAACGGGAAGCTCAGCCGCGCAAAGGCATAGGCCGCCAGCGTGCACGAGAAGAGGTTTCCCGCGATGCACAGCACGCAGATCACCGCCGAGTTGAACATGAAGAGGGCGAAGGGCATGCCCAGCTTGTTCCAGCCGTCGATGTAGTTGCGCAGCGTGAACGGATCAGGCAGCAGGCCGGGCTCGGAGAAGATCACCTGCTCGGGCTTGAACGAGCTCGATACCAGCCAGAGCAGCGGATAGCTCATCACGAGAGCGAAGAGGATCAGCACCGCATAGCGGATGACGGAGCGGAGCGGGCGATTGGCCTGGGCGGCGGCAGTAGCGGACATCCTGGGCCTCAGCTTTCGTAGTGAACCCAGAACCGCGAAGACCAGAAGGCCAGGGCGGTAAAGATGCCGATGATGATGAGCAGCACCCAGGCCATGGCCATGGCGTAGCCCATGTGAAAGTTCCGGAAGCCCTCGAGGTAGAGGTAGAGCGTGTAGAAGAGGGTGGAGTCGATCGGGCCGCCCGAGCCGTCGCTGATCACATAGGCCGGGACGAACGCCTGGAACGCGGTGATGGTCTGCATTACCAGGTTGAAGAGGATGAGCGGGCTGAGGAGCGGCAGCGTGATCGTGAAGAAGCGCTGGACCGGATTGGCCCCGTCTATGATCGTGGCCTCCACGATCTCGCGCGGTATCTGCCGTACGCCGGCGAGGAAGATCACCATCGGCGCGCCGAACTGCCAGACATGCAGCAGCACGATGGTCCAGAGGGCATAGCGTGGATCGCCGATCCAGCTCGTGCCGGCAATGCCGAAAACCGCGAGCACCGAATTGACGAGACCGTCGCCGCCGAAGAGTTGGCGCCAGAGCACGCCGATGGCGACGCTGCCACCCAGGAGCGAAGGCAGGTAATAGACGCTGCGGAAGAAATCGACCGAGCGCGTCGCCGACGACAACGACACCGCGATGATGAGCGCCAGTGCTACCGAGAGCGGGACCGAGGTCAGCACATAGGTCGTCGTGACCCGCAGCGACTGCAGATAGCGCGGATCGACGACCAGCCGCTCGTAGTTCGCCGTGCCGATGAAGCGTGGCCAGGACAGCAGATCGTAATTGGTGAAGGACAGCACCGCCGAGGCGATCATCGGCAGCGCCGTGAGCAGCACGATGCCCAGCAGCCATGGCGCGAGAAACACCAGGGCGGCGCCCGTATCGCGCCGACCGCGGCGGTCGGGAGTGGCGTTGGCCAGCATTTCCCGCGCACCGGTCACTCCCTGATCACTTGCCGTTTCAGGCACAGCCATTCGGTCTCCTCCCCGGACGTCAGGCAAAGCGAAGCTGTTGGCCGGCCACGTGGTTTACGGCCGGTCTCGTTCCGCTCGATCAACTGGATTAGGTCTGGTCTCCCCAGGCCAGCCTTTGCTAAATTTCTTTAGCAAAGTTGATTGCATCGCCCGGACTTGTCAAGCAGGTTGGCGGAGCGCTCATGACGAAGGGGAGATGGTCGCGGTGAAGAAGCGCATCAAGATGGTCGATATCGCCCGCGCTGCCGGCGTCTCCCAGACGACGGTATCGCTGGTGCTCAACAATATCGACGGCGTGCGCATTGCCGACGATACGCGCCAGCGCGTCATCGAGACGGCGCGCAAGCTCGGCTATACGCCGGGCCCGGCGCTCAACGTGCTGGAGCGTGACGTACCGACGGTCATCGGCGTGCTCATCAACGAAATCTCGGCGGCTTATCCGATCGACATCATCGATGGTCTGCACATGTCGGCCCGCGCACAGGCAGTGCAGCTGGCCGTCTTCGTCACCGACGGCGTGACCGACCGCGAGGCCGAGGCATTGGCTTCGCTGCGGCGGCTCAACGCGGGCGGGGTGATCTACGCCAATACCTTCACCACAGGCGTGCATCCGACGCGGGAGCTCGACCAGTTTCCGCATGTCTTCGTCAATTGCTTCCGGACGGATGGCAAGGGTGTCGCGGTCGTTCCCGGCGAGCGGGCCGGCGGGTTCGTCGCGGCGCGGCATCTGATGGAGAGCGGGTGCAAGCGCATCGCCACGATTACCGGCGATAGCTGGCACACCAGCGCGCAGCGACGCCTGTATGGTTTTCGGCGCGGCCTCACGACGGGCGGACTGGCGCTCGCTCCGGAACTGCTGATCCACGGAAGCTGGGGGCATGGCAGCGGCTACCAGTCGATGAAGCAGCTCCTCGCGCTTCCCGAGCCACCGGATGGGGTGTTCTGCCAGAACGACATGATGGCCCGGGGCGCGCTGACGGCCATAGCCGAGGCCGGGTTGCGGGTGCCGCAGGATATCGCTGTGATCGGGTTTGACGACCGCGAGTTTGCCAGCGACCTCGGGCTAACGACGCTGATTCAGCCCTATGCCGATATGGCGACCCGCGCGATGGCGGTGCTGCACCGACGGAAGGGATTAGAGGCACCGACGACGCTGTCGGTGCGCTGCCGGCTGGTGCAGCGCGAGACGACACGGGTAGTGGGCTAGGTCCTGCTCAGAGGTCGTAGACCAGCCGAAACCCCGTGTGTCCCGTCGTCGTATCCGGCGTGTTCCCTATCCGGGCGGCGATCCGGTAGCGGTAGCAATACGAGATGTGGCAGAGGTACGAGCCGCCTTTCAGCAACTTGCGATTTTCCAGACGGGCGCGCTCGTTGATGTCCTGGGCCTGGCGCTTGAGCGAGCGGATGCGGAAGGGCTCGGCAGTCCATTCCCAGGCATTGCCGCTCATGTTGTAGAGGCCGTAGCCGTTGGGTGCGAAGGACTTTGCCGGAGCGGTGCCCTTGTAGCCGTCGGCATCTGTGTTGTGGTTGGGGAACTGGCCCTGCCAGATGTTGCAGGGGAAGCTGCCGGTGTCGTCCGGCTCGGCCTCGCCCCAGGGAAACCGCGCACCCTTGAGGCCGCCGCGCGCAGCATGCTCCCATTCGGCCTCCGCGGGCAGGCGACCTCCAGCCCAGGCGGCGAAGGCTTGGGCGTCGTTCCACGACACGTGGACGACTGGATGATCCTCGATTCCGGTGGTGTCGCTTTGCGGGCCGAAGGGGTGGTTCCAGGTGGCGCCATCGACGCGCCGCCACCATTCGGTGCCGACAACGGCCTGCGTCTCGAAATCCTCGGGGAGGAACTGGAAGAAGACGAAGGACCAGCCGAATCTTTCGGCCTCGGTGACATAGCCGGTCGCGGCGACGAAGGCGGCGAAGCGTTCGTTGGTGACGGCGGTCTCGTCCATCAGGAAGGGCTTGACGCGCACCCGCCGCACGGGGCCTTCGCCATCCTCAAGATGATGCGGCTTGCTGGTGCCGATTTCCGCCATGCCACCAGGAATGGACTTGCGGGCAGACTCACCCGAAGGACTGGCCGGCCGGCGTTCCGCCAGCAGGGCCTGGATATCAAGCGGAAACTGCGGCTCGCGCGCCGCGCTCGGAGCGCAGCAGCTCGTGGGTTCGGTTCCGGTCTGGTTGCTTGCGGTAGCCATGGTGGCCGCAATTGGAAGGCTTTGTGCCGCGCAAGGCAAGCCCGCGCGGCACAAACTCGTTACGGCATCTCGATGATGCAGACGCCGTTGCGGGCGACGACCTGTCCGCCCTTGACCACCAGCGGGGGCGGGGTGATTTCGACCACGGCATTGGCGGGCGTTTCGCCGGCCAGCAGGGTGAAGTCCGCATGGTCGCCGACATCGAGGCCATAGCCATCGAGATGCATGACATCGGCGCCGCCCTGGGAGACGATTTCGAGCATGAACTTGAGGTCGTCGTCCGAGCGAACGCCGTTCTTCATGCCGATGATGCGGGCGCGGTCGATCATGTCGGGCTGGCCCCATGGGCCCCAGGTGTCACGAATGCCATCGCAGCCGGCGCCGATACGAATGCCGTGCTCCTTGAGGCGCTTGACCGATGGCACGGTGGCCGAGGGCGCGCCGGTGGTGAGGATGGCGATATCGAGTTCGGCGATCTGCTCCATCAGCTTGCCGACGCGCAGGTAGTCGTTCATCCCCAGGCAGAAGGCGTGGCTGATGGCGAAACGCCCCTGCATGCCATTGGCGCGCACGCGCTCGAAGATGAGCTCCATGCTGAAGGCACCGAGTTCGCCTGCCTCGTGGAGATGGATATCGATATCGACGCCATGCTTGAGGGCGAGTTGGAAGAGTACGTCGAGCTGGCCCTTGGGGTCGCGGTCGATGCCGCAGGGGTCGAGGCCGCCCAGCACTTCGCAGCCATTGGACAGGGCCTCGTCGAGCAGTTCAACGGTGCCCGGCATGCACATCACGCCTGATTGCGGAAACGCGACGATCTCGATGTCGATGATGCCCTTGAGCTTTTCGCGGGTTTCCTGGACGCCCTCGACGAGACGCAGTCCGTGGGTGGTGTCGATGTCGACGTGGCTGCGGATATGGGTGGCGCCGTGGGCGGCAAGGCCGATGGCGTGGCGCATGGATTGGCGATGCGGATCGAGGCCGATCGCCAGGCGGTTTTCGCGCTCGAAGTCGATGCGGCTGCGCAGCGTGGCTTCGCGATTGTTCTCGTGCCAGCCCATGCCCCACGTGGTCTTGTCGATATGGGTGTGGGCGTCGATCAGGCCGGGCCAGGCGATGGCATTACCGCCGTCTTCCACAGCGATGCCGGGCTGCGCGGCAAGCGAGCCGGTCTGCGCGATGCGGCCGTCGCGGATCAGGATGTCGGTGGTGGCGCCTCCGAGGGGGCGGACGTTCTTGAGAAGCAAATCGTGCATGGCAGTCTCGGTCTGGGCGTCGGAAATTCGGGGCTATGCCGATATCAACACGATATCGGGGACGATGCCGGCAGAGATACGGCTAATCGCCGGTCGATTGAAAGGGCAGCGGCCCTTACGGGTCGCCGCCCTCCGGGAGGGACGGGTTGTCAGCGGATGCCGGAGGTCATCAGGCCGCGTACATAATAGCGCTGCAGCACGATGGCGGTGACGATCAGCGGCACGGTCACGAAGGTGAGGCCGGCGAAAAGTGGGCCGTCGAGGGAATAGTTGGGCGAACTCTTGAGCCCGGCTAGCATCACCTGGACGATCTGCTTGTTCGGATCCTGCATGATGACCAGCGGCCAGAGATAGGCATTCCAAGACCAGATGAACTGGATGAGGACGAGCGTGGCCAGAGCCGGCTTCACGTTGGGCAAAGCGACGCGGAAGAAGATGCGCCAGGTGCCGGCGCCATCGACGCGGGCGGCGTCGTCGAGTTCGCGCGGAATCTGCGCGAAGGTCTGCCGCATCAGGTAGATGCCGAAGGGCTGCGCGGCGAAGGGCAGGAACAGCGCTGGGTAGGTCGAGGTCAGCCCGAGGCCCGAAACCACCTGATAGAGCGGCACCAGGATCACTTCCAGCGGAATGAAGGCGGTGAGCAGCGTCAGGCCGAAGATCAGGTCGCGGCCGGGGAAGCGCAAGCGGGCGAAGGCATAGCCGGCAAGCGTCGAGGTCAGCACCACCAGGGCCACCTGCCCGCCGCTCGCGATCGCGGTGTTCATGATGTACTGGCCGAACTTGAGCTCGTTGAAGAGCGAGGCGTAGTTCTCCAGCGTCGGCTGGGGCGGGAAGAAGCTCCAGAACGAGAGCGGGTAGCGGGTGGCAATGACCGAGGCGGTGGATTTGAGCGAGGTCAGGGCCGCCCAGACCACCGGGAAGGCAAAGAGGAAGGTGATCAGCAGCAGGCTGCCGGTGCCGATCCACGAGACGAAGTCGCGCTTCTCCCCGGCGGCGCTGGCCGCGGCGGGCTGGGCGAGGGTCTGCATGTTGGTTTCGATATTTTCGGTCATCGCTATCTCCAACCCTTGCGGTCGCGGATGGCATAGGCCTGCAGCACGGTGATGCCGATGAGGACGAGCATCATGAACATCACGCTGGCCGAAGCCGTGCCGGGCGAGGAGAATTCGAACGCCTGGGCGTAGGAATAGAAGGGCAGGTTGGTGGTCTGTCCGTTCGGTCCGCCCTGAGTGAGCAGGATGATCGGGGTGAAGAGGCGCGCCGCGGCCACCGTGACCATGAAGATGGCGAGGATAATGCTCGGACGCAGCAGGGGCAGGGTGATGCGGCGGAAGATGCGCCAGTTGCTGGCGCCGTCGAGCGCTGCCGCTTCCATCACCTGCGGAGAGATCGCCTGGAGGCCGCCGAGGAAGATCAGCATGGGCAGGCCCACATCCTTCCATGCCGTCATGACCACGATGGCGACGATGGCGTGTGGACCCGATGTCAGGAACGGCACTTCAGGGAGGCCGACGGATTTGAGGATCGCGTCGAAAAGGCCGGTGCCCGGCTCGTAGAGCTGGCCCCAGATGAGCGCGGCCACGGCTTCCGAGGAGGCGAGGGCGCCGAGGATGGCGGCGCGCGCGAGCATCGTGCCGCGCATGCGCTTGTCGAGGAGGATAGCGAGGCCCAGCGCCATCGGCACGACGACCACGATCATCAGCACGATGTAGACCAGCGTGATCAGCATGGCGTTGACGAACACCTGGTCGGCGAAGATCTGGGCGAAGTTATCCCAGCCGGCCCAACCGTTGGGGCGCTTGGTGAAGGCGTTGAAGGTGCGGAAGCTGTTCAGGACGGCCGAGACGAGCGGCCAGAACTGAAACAGGCCCAACCCCAGGAGCACCGGTAACACCATGACGGGGCCGGCGAACATTTCGCCGCGCCTTGTGGGATCGGGGTTCCACAATCCTTTGAACATTGGCCAAGCCTTCTTGAGGATGGAAGCGAGCCTCCCCCGCGTTGAGCGGGGGAGGTCGAGATTGCGGTTAGCGGTACTTGGCGAGCAGGCGATCGATCTGGGCGGCCGTGCTGTGCAGGCGCTCCTCCACGTCGACGCCCAGGGCAATGTCCTTGACCGCCGGATTGACGGCGTTGACGTAGTCGAGCCAGCCGACCGACTTGGGCGAGCCGAAGGCGCGCTCGCCGACATTGGCGCAGAGGATGGCTACCGGGTCGGTCTTGTAGGCCGGCGATTCATCGGTCAGCGATTTGCGCGAGGGCATGGAACCACGCACGTCGTAGAAGGCGCGACGGTTGGTGTCGTTGAGGAGGAAGGCGAGGAGCGCGGCGGCTTCCGGAATGTACTGGCTGCCCGAATAGATGAACGGGGCATCGGCCACGCTGGAGGCGAAGGGGATGTTGCCGCGGATCGGCGGGGAGACACCCCACTCGAACGGCGCGCCGCTCTTGCGGAAGGTGTTGGCGAAAGCCATGGACGAGAAGTCGATGGCGGCTGCGCCGCTCTTGTAGTGATCGACGACCACGCCCTTGGGCGTCAGGCCCTCGTTGAACATGGCCTGGTAGTTCTTCATGCCCTGGATGGCTTCGGGCGTGTCAAGGTAGCCGCTGGCGGTCAGGCCGTCTTCGGAGATGCCGGCGAAGGTCTTGAAGAGGGTCGAATCCTTGGGCGCATTGGGATCGCCCATCATACGCACCCACATGCCTTCGAGCTGCGAATAGTTCGAGCCCGGGCCGCGATTGCCGAAGCGCGAGGACGCCATGCCGAAGGTGGTCTGGTCGCCTTCCTTGCGCAGCTTCTCGGTGATGGCGCGCATCGCATCGAGCAATTGGTCGGCCGTCCAGCCGCCATCGACGTCGGTGACTTCCGGCGGGGTCTCGACGCCGGCGCGCTTGAAGATGTCGCGGTTGAAGTAGACGAAGCAGGAATTGGATTCCCAGGCCAGGCACATGACCTTGCCGTCGATCGTGGCGGCGTCACGCATCGCAGGATAGATGTCCTGGATGAAGTCTGCGGAGAAATAGTCGTTGAGCGGCACGGCGATTTCACCGGCGGCGTAGACCGAGGCCAGCTCTGTGCTGCCCATCATGATGTCGGGCGCGGAACCCGAAGCCACGTAGAGCTGCACCTTCTTGGCGAGGTCGCCGTAAGGCACGCGCTCTTCTTCGATGGTGATGTTGGGATAGGCTTCCTTGAAGGCCGTATAGGCAGCTTCGATCGGCGCGTTGATCTCGGGGGAGAATTCCTGGCGCATCACCTTGATGGTGATCGGCGCGTCGGTCAGTTCCGGACCGGTATAGCCGCCAAGATCGATCTTGTACTTGCCCGGATTGGTGCCGGGGCCTGCCGCGAATGCCCGCGACGGCAGAATGCTTGCAGCGGCAAGCAGCGAGGCGCCGCCGAGGAGCACGCTGCGGCGAGAGATACCGCCCTTGCCGGCTTTCGCCATTTTGTAGTGTTCAGCCATGACCTTCTCCATCCCTTGCTGAGGTCTACTTGTTGGTGCGCGTATGCGGTCGCGCTGCCGATGCGTTGATCGCGGTCAGAGGCGGTTGCCGGTTTCGCCATCGAAGAGGTGCAACTTGTCCCGGTTGACCGCGAGGTTGATGCGCTCGCCGCGATGCAGGTCGTGGCGGCCCTTGAGCACTATCGTGATGCTCTGGCCGTCGAGATTGGCCATGATCTGCGTCTCGGGGCCGGTCGGTTCGACGACGACGACTTCGGCCGAGGGGCCGGTCGTGCCGAGTTCGATATCTTCTGGGCGAATGCCGACCTGGAGACGCAGGCCCGGCGCCAGATTGCCGCCACTGGGCAGTGTCGCCAGTACCTGGCCATTCGCGGTGATGCAGGCCAGGCCATTGTCGCTGGCCGCGGTAGTGCACTGGATCAGGTTCATCGAAGGCGAGCCGATGAAGCTTCCGACGAAGGCATTGGCCGGACGGTCATAGAGCTCAAGGGGCGAGCCGATCTGCTCGACCACGCCATTGCGCATCACCACGATACGGTCCGCCATGGTCATGGCCTCGAGCTGGTCGTGGGTGACGTAGATCATCGTCGCCTTGAGGCGCGCGTGGAGGTCCTTGATCTCGGCGCGCATCTGGACGCGCAGCTTGGCGTCGAGGTTCGACAGCGGTTCGTCGAAGAGGAAGACCTTGGGGTTGCGCACGATGGCGCGGCCCATGGCGACGCGCTGCTGCTGGCCGCCTGAAAGCTGGCGCGGATAGCGATCGAGGAGGCTGTCGAGCCCGAGGACCCCGGCGGCGGCCGCGATGCTCTTCCCCATGTCGCTCTTGGACTGCCCGCGCATTTCGAGAGCGAAACTCATGTTCTCGCGCACGGTCATGTGCGGATAGAGCGCGTAGTTCTGGAAGACCATGGCGATGTCACGGTCCTTGGCGGCGAGATTGTTGACGACCTTGCCTTCGATGGCGATCTCGCCACCGGAAATCTGTTCGAGGCCGGCGATCATGCGCAGAAGGGTAGACTTCCCGCAGCCGGACGGTCCGACAAGGCTCAGGAACTCGCCGTCGCGTACGTCGATATCAATGCCCTTGAGCACGGTGGCCGTGCCGAAGGCCTTGACCAGTTTGCTTACGCTTACGTTCGCCATCTTCCTCTCATTTCGTCGCAACGTGCCAGACGATTGAACCGTGAAACGCGAGAAAGTGGATACAATCTGCGTTGGAATTAATAGGGATAGTGCGTGCCCAAAGCGTGCGCCGGAAGAACCATCAGCGAGCGCCATGAGCGCCGCGCTGCTGCCGGTTAGGCATCGCTATGTGGATATTTCGACCAATTCACTGGGGAATTTGGCCCAAGATCAGGCCAGCTGCCGCAGTTCATTGCGAGTTTGGGCCTGAAAGTGAGGCGGCCCCTCGCTGGAAAAGCTCTTCTCCCTCCCTAAAAAGATAAGCTTTCATGCAAGGGGTAGTGTATCAACTTAATGTTGTCAATGGATACAAAGTATGAGCAAAATTCCAGCGCTTCCGAAGGATGGAGATACTTGATGGAATCGCCTGTTCCCGGCCTGATGCGCTCATTGGCGGCGCTCGATGGCATCCTGCGGAAGGCCGAGACGTATTGTGTGCAGGAGGGGCTGGATCCGAGGGTGATGCTGGAAGCGCGATTGGCTGCGACGATGAAGCCGATGACCCACCAGATCAGGCTGGCCTGTAATGCGGCGACCGAGCTCGTGGCGCGGCTGGCGATGGACGAGACGGCCTCGATCGAAGGAGCCTATGCGACATTCGCCGATCTGCATTCGAGCGTGGAGCGGGCGCGAGCCTTCATCGGCTCAGTGCCCGAGAGTGCCTTTGCCATGGCCGACGAACGGGTCATCCCCGTCGTGTTCGATGAGGAGGAGGTCGATTGCTCCGCCCATCGTTATCTCACCGAATATGCAATCCCGAACTTCTACTTCGCGATGACAACCACCTACGCCATCCTGCGCAATCGCGGTGTGCCAGTGAACAAGAAGGACTTTCTGGGCGTGGGCGTCGCCTAGGCGGTCTGGAAGACGGTGCCATCCAGTCTTGTGCCCGAGGCCTTGATGCCTGGATAGGCCTTGAGAAGGGCGGGGGCGTGATCCTCGCCGCCGACGAAAAGGGCGGTGGAGAGGCCATCGGCCAGCATGGCGCGCGGGGCGACGATGGCGACGTCGAGGAGCCGGTTGGCGCTGAGGCCGGTGGCGGGATCGAAGATGTGGTGCGAGGTCGAGCGACCGAAGCGCTGGCCATAGCCACCGGAGACGGAAAGCGCGGTGTTCTCTAGATCGATGGCGCGACCGATGGCCGAGGGCGAGAGCGGGTTGACGATGGCGACCGACCAGGGATCGCCATCCGGCTGCGTGCCCAGGGCGCGGGTTTCACCGACATCGACGATGGTGTGGTCGAAGCCCTCTTCGCGCAGAAGATCGGCGATGCGGTCCGTAATGTAGCCCTGGGCGATGCCGTTGAGGGTGACGGCCATGCCGGGCTGGACGAATCTGATTGTGCGGGCACCGATATCGATCCGGGAATAGTCGACAAGACCTTGTGCGGTTGCGATCTCGGATGCCGAAGGGCCATAGGGCGAGGTTGGCGCCGAGCGGAAGTGGGTTTCGTAGAGCCGCCAGAGCGGCTGCACCGTCGGGTCGAAAGCGCCGTTGCAGGTGTGGGCGATGTTGCAGGCGGCGCTCAGGACGGTAGCCATGTCCTGAGACGGGCGAGTCAGCTGGCCATTGCGGTTGAGCTGGGCGATTTCGCTATCGGTCCGGAACAGGCTGAAGACGTTTTCCAGCCGCTCGATCTCGCTACGCATGCGCGTGATGGTGTTACGGGCGAAGGCTTCGTCTTCGTGCCAGAGCATCAGCTTGGCCGGACCGCCGAGCGACTCTCCCTGCCAGGTGACGAAGTCGGGGCGGCGTCCGTAGCGCTGGGCTGCAGCAGCGCCGAGGGGCAGGGCCAGGGTGGCGCCTAATACTGCAAGGGTCCGGCGGCGAGACCATTTCTGCGGCGTGCGGTGCATAATCAGCTCCTCACCGGGGCGGCGCCCGCCGAGCGGGTGAGCACGAAGTTCTGACGGGCGCGGACCTTGCGCTCGCGGGCCAGCGGCGGGCAGCGGTGGTCGTCGTAATATTCGACCTGGCAATCGAGGCACTGGAAACATTCGGCCATGTCGATCTTGCCTGAGGGCGCGATAGCACGGACCGGGCAGGAACGCTCGCAGAGGTGGCACGGGCTGCCGCATTCCGGCCGCCGCTTGAGGAGGTTCAGGAGATGCAGGCGATCGAGCAGCGCCAGTGCGCCGCCGAGCGGGCAAAGGAACCGGCAGAAGGCGCGTTCGGTGAAGAGCCCGATCGAGAGCAGCACGACGGCGTAGAGCACATAGGGCAGTGCGCGGGCGAAGTGGGTCGAGATGGCGGTCTTGAACGGCTCGATATCGGCGGCAACGGAGCCAGCCGTCGGCGCGACGAACGCGAGCGTCACCACGACGAACAGCGAAACGTACTTGCCCCACCAGAGCTTCTTCTGGAGCTTCCAGGACGGGTTCCATTGCGGCAGTCGCAGGGCGCGGGCGAGTTGCGCCAGCAGTTCCTGCAGAGCGCCAAAGGGGCAGAGCCAGCCGCAAAACACGCCGCGTCCGAGGAGGAGGAGCGACAGGGCGACATAGACAGAGATGATCACGATCAGCGGCTCGGCCAGGTAGAAGCCGATATCGAGGTCCTGGAAGGGGGCCTTGAGGTAGTTGATGATGTGAACGATCGAAAGTTGCGCACCGACCGTCCAGCCGAGCCAGACGAGCGTGAAGAGCAGGAAACCGCGGCGAACCCAGAGATGGAGGCGGCGCCTGCGGGTGAGCTGGGCCTGGAAGGCAAGGATGCCGGTGAGGCAGAGCAGGGCGACGCTCAGGATGATGATCTGCGGCAGCGAGGCGGTCCAGGCTTCGAGCCATGCCGGCGGCGGATCGGCCTCGGGCATCAGGATGTGCTCGGCGGGCAGCTTGTATTCGAGCGCGGGCAGCGCGACCTGGATCGGGTTGCCGGCGGCATCCTTGGCGGAAACCTGCACTTCGGCGGTCCAGGGCGCGAGCGGATCGAAGCCGGTCTCGGGCGGCAGAAGCACCAGGCCGCTGACCCTGCCCATGGCGATGCCGGCCCGCATGAAATGGGACTTGTCGAAGTCGTAGACATGATCGCCCTGGCGGATATGCAGGCGCTCCAGTCGATAGCCGCTCGATTTGTTCTGGAACTTGTAGCCGAGGAAATCGTAGGGGCCGTTCGAGGCCAGGAAGATGGCGTTGGTGCCGGTCGGGAAGTCCGAGAAGATACGGTCGTGGTTGCCGCGACCCGCGGCGTTGCGGCCGATCATGGCTGGCGTGGCGAGGCCGGCGCGCAGTTCGAGGTAGACATCGGACGGGCCGCCCTTGGGGGCAACTTCGAGGCTCGAGACATTGGCGCCTGCTGCTTCGACCACGCGAGTGAGATCGGCATTGGTGATATCGATAGAGGCGATGGAGCCATCGGCCAGCAACTGCTCGGGCGTCAGGTCCTTGAAGTCGTCGATGTTGAGCGTGGGCTCGGTCACGACCGGACGGCCTTCGCGGAAGCTGAGGACGATGCGGGCGCTGTCGCGAATGGCGTTGCGGAAGGCTCGGCCCGAAGTCGTGGCGCCGGCGATGAGCTCGGCCTTGGGGCCGTCGGATGCGCCGGTTTTTGCCGTCATGCCCGGTGTGTGGGTCATGAACTTCTGCATGAGCGCGGTGAGGTGCTCGTCACCCACGATCAGCGGTTCGCGATGGAAGAGGATGGTCGAGCCGGTGACATGGCCTTCGAGATCGACGCCGGCGATGACGTCGAAGAGGATGCCGGAATAGCCGTGGGCCGCGACAACATCGAGGGTCGAGAAGATGTAGCCGACCACTTCATCGCCCCGATAGGCGGCCGCGGCCGGAGGGCCACCGTCCTGCATCAGTTCGACATGGTCGATGTCGGGAAAGACCGCCGCTACGACTTCGGGCGTCAACCGCTCCATCAGGGGCGGGGTGTGCTCGAGGTATTCGTAACCGGCGGCGAAAGCGATCTGGGTATCGAGGAGCAGCAGGACGAGGACGCCGACTAGGCTCAGGCAAAAACGAAACACGGCTGCTCCAGGTCTTCGGGACGCTGCAAATGTTGCCCCTGTCTGACAGCAGCGGCGAAAATATTTTCCAATGTGATGTATGAGGAAAAGTAATTTTGTGCGCGAAAGGCTGGAAAGGCGGGTGATGTCTCCCGGTCTTGACATTCATAGCTGGTCGGCTATGAATTAATCCATAGCCAACGGGGTATGGATTCCGATGCCTGAAGCTCAAGACCTGCTGTTCAGGTCCCTGGCGGACCCGACGCGACGGGCACTCTTCGAGCGTCTGTGCCGTGACGGGGAGCAGACCGTCGGCGCGCTGACGACCTGGGCAGGCGTATCGCAGCCGACGGTGTCCAAGCATCTGGGCGTGCTCAAGCAGGCCGGCCTCGTACGCGACCGCCATGAGGGTAGGCAGACGCATTACAGCGCCCAATTGAGCGCCCTGAGTCCGCTGGTCGACTGGACGAGCGAGATGACGGGGTTTTGGGAGAGCCGGTTCGACGATCTCGAAAACCTGCTCAAAAGAATGGACCAATGACTATTGCGGGGAGACGCAAGTGATTTCGAGCAAGGGGATACGACAGTTCCACCGCTGGCTTTCGGTGACCTTCACCGCAGCGGTGGTGCTCAATCTCATCGTGATGGGCCGGGGCGATATCGCGATGTGGATCGGGCTCGGCACGCTGGTGCCGCTGATCCTGCTAATAGTCACCGGCCTCTATATGTTCGCGCTTCCCTATGCCGCCCGGTGGCGCGCGCGCCGCGTCGGCGGATAGGAGGAGAGCATGACTGGGAAGGATACAAAGACCGAGAAAGTGGTGCTGCTCTCTGGTGGCAATCCGCAGATTGCCAAGGGTGAGGGCGATGCGCCGGTTCAGGCTTACATCGACGCCATGCCGGGCTGGAAAAGCGATGTGGGCCGGCGGGTCGATGCGTTGATCGAGAAGGCCGTGCCGGGTGTCCACAAGGCGGTGAAATGGAATTCGCCCTTCTACGGCGTCAAGGATCACGGCTGGTTCATGAGCTATCACTGCTTCGATCGATACGTGAAAGTAGCTTTCTTTCGCGGTGCTTCGCTCGATCCGCTGCCGCCGGGAACGTCGAAACAGAAGGACGTGCGTTATCTCGATATCCATGAAGACGACGACATCGACGAAGCGCAGTTTTCGTCCTGGGTGAAGCAGGCCAGCGCGCTGCCCGGCGAGCGTATGTAGAGAACTAGAGAGAGACCGATGACACCAGATACCGATAGCGAAGTTCCCGCTTCGCAACTGATCGACGCGAAAATCGAGGGGATGAAGGATTGGCGGGGCGAGACGCTTGCCAAGATCCGGGCGCTCATCAGGCAGGCCGATCCCGAAGTCGTCGAGGAATGGAAATGGGACATTCCGGTGTGGTCGCATGCCGGCATCATCTGCACCGGCGAAACCTACAAGAACGCAGTGAAGACCACCTTCCCCAAGGGCGCCTCGCTCGATGACCCTGCCGGGCTCTTCAACTCGAGCCTCGAAGGCAATGTCCGTCGTGCCATTGATTTCAAGGAAGGCGAGCCGATCGATGAGGCCGCGTTCATGGTATTGATTAAGGCTGCGGCGGCGCTCAACAGCACCAAGACCAAACCGAAGAAAAAGAGCGCTTGAGCCGCCAATGACGGATGAAATCCGCACCGTAGTCGTCGAACGCGATCTGCCATTCCCCGCCGAGAAGATTTGGCGGGCGCTCACCCAGCCACATCTCATCGAGGAATGGCTGATGAAGAGCGATTTCTCGCTGGCGCTCGACCATCGCTTCAGCTTCCGCACGGAATGGGGCAGCATCGATTGCAAGGTACTGGAGGTCGAGGCCAACATGTCGCTGTCCTATAGCTGGGACGCCCTGGGCCTTGAAAGCGTGGTGACCTTCACGCTTACGCCGACGCCTAAAGGGACCAGCCTGCGCATGGAGCAATCCGGCTTCCGACCGGATCAGAGCCAGGCATTCCATGGCGCCAAGGCAGGCTGGCGCGCCTTCCTCGGGAATCTGGAGAAGGTGCTCGAAAAGGTCGAATAGCGATTACCGGCTCGGGTTGACATTCGGGCGCAGTTCAAACATTCAAGAACATTATTGATTGTTTGAATCAGGCGGTTTGCGCATGTCTACCTCTCCCGTGGCTTCGACCATGCACCGCCAGGTTTTCCTGCTGGCTACCGCACAGGCGCTGTTCCAGACGGCGTCCGTGCTGGTGATGACCATTGGCGGGCTGGCCGGGGCGGTACTGGCGCCATCGCCGGATTGGGCTACGGCGCCCATCGCCACCATGTTCCTCGGCACGGCGGTGGCTACCGCACCCGCTTCGATGTGGATGGCTCGGGTCGGGCGCCAGGCGGGCTTCCTGCTGGGGGCAGCGCTGGGTATCGCCGGCGGCCTTATCGGTGCGGCGGGTGTCTTCACCGGTTCATTGCTACTGCTTTGCCTGGGGACGTTCCTCGTCGGCAGCTACCAGGCCTTTGCACAATTCTACCGCTTCGCCGCATCCGAAGTCGCGAACGATGCTTTCCGCTCGCGAGCCATTTCGCTGGTTCTCGCCGGCGGCGTGGTGGCGGCGCTCGCGGGTCCTGCGCTGGCGCGCTTCGGCGGCGGGCTATTGCAGCCAACCTATACGGCTTCGTTCCTCATTCTTGCTTTGGTATCGCTTGTTGCCCTGGGCGTACTGGCGAGGGTGCGAGTGCCCAACACGGCGGCGACCAGCGCCGACAAGGCGTCGGCGCGCGGCCTCGGGCAGATCGTGCGCCAGCCCGCTTACCTCGTTGCGCTGTTCGGCGCTGTGACCGGCTATGGCGTGATGACGCTGGCGATGACGGCGACGCCGCTTGCGATGGCGCATCACCATTATGATCTTGCCGACACGGCCACAGTCATCCAACTGCACGTGCTCGGCATGTTCCTGCCGTCGTTCGTGACTGGCTCGTTGATCGCGCGTTTCGGCGTGCTGCGCATCATGTTCATCGGCGTGCTGTTGCTGGCGGGGCATGTGCTGCTCAGCCTGACAGGTACAGCCATTCACTCGTTCATGGGCGCGCTGGTGCTGCTGGGGATCGGCTGGAACTTCCTCTATATCGGCGGCACGAACCTGCTGACGCGCACCTATACCAGCGCCGAGAAGGGGAAGGCCCAGGCCACGAACGACCTGACAGTGTTCCTGGTCGGGCTTGCCGCCTCGCTGAGCGCCGGCATGCTGCAGAACACGCTGGGCTGGCAGAACCTCAACATGATCCTGCTGCCCTGGCTTGCCGTTGCGGCGCTCGCCATCCTCGCGCTTGGCTGGCGGCAGCGGGTGCAGGGCGTGCAGCCGGCGCAGTGACCAGCGCTGTTTTCTAGAGTCATTCCTAGGTCGTTTTAAGTTGATCTGAATTATCCGGATTGTTATGGCGCCGTCCGTAACAAGAGGATGGATCGATGGAGCCTGGCCGGTTTGCCAGCGGCACGATGATCGCGGCGGTGTGCTTCGGTCGCGGGTGGCCTACGTGAGCAGCGGCTTCCACCTGGCTACGGTGATCCGCCGCGAAATGCTGAGTCCGGGCATGGTGCGGCTCATCTTCGGCGGCGAGGGGCTCAGGCATTTCCGCTCCACCGGTATCGGCGACGAATATCTGCGGCTCTTTTTCCCTGATCCCGCGACCGACGAACTTGCGTTGCCGATCATCGACGAGCGCGGACGATGGACCTATCCGGAAGGCCCATCCAAGGTACGCTGCTCGACATATACGGTGCGGCGGATCGATCGCGAGAGGGGAGAAATCGCTATCGACTTCGTCGTGCATGATGGGGGCATGGCCAGCGATTGGGCGGTGCGCGCAAAGCCGGGCGACAGCATCACCATCAACAACCCCCGCGCCCTCTACATGCCGCCAGACGATACCTCCTGGCAGCTTATGGTGGCCGATGCCGCCGGCCTTCCGGCGTTGGCACGTATCGTCGAAGAGATGCCCCGGTCTGTGCCGACAAGAGTCTTCATCGAGGTGACCGAGCCGTCGCATGAGCAGGCGCTGGTATTTGGGTCGCATGTTACCGTTACCTGGCTCCATGGCGGAAACGGGCACGCGCCGAGCAAGCTGGAAGAGGCGGTGCGTCGCGTGCCGCTGCCGGATGGCCCCGGCTATGTCTGGGCGGCCGCCGAGCAGAAGGTGGTGCGCGCCATCCGCAAATATGTGCGGCAGGAACTCAAGATGCCCGTGCTGCGGTATGAGCTGGTGGGCTACTGGGTCGACAAGCAGAACGAGTGGACTTCGCGCTGGGAGGCGCTGAATCCGGAGGTGCGCAAGGGGATCGAGGCGGCCTGGGCCTCGGATCGCGACCCGGAGGACGTGCGCGATGAAGTCGACGCGACGTTCGACAAACTCGGGCTCTAGCCGGGCGGCGCCGTATTAGACTTAAGAACTATACCCGCATAAGGGTGCGCTTGCTTGGATCGTCGCCTTGCCGACCATCCGATGGTCCGTGATTGCCGGATTGCCGGGCCATTCTTTGAGCTATGCTGGTGAAGACCAAGACTTTGCGCACTACGCCTGCTGCAGGCGCGGCCATGATAACGCCGCTACATCCGGCCGATAGCAGCATAGCATCCCTGATCGATCGCCTTGCCCGCCGCTGGCGCGTGACGAGGTTGGTCGAGGCTGGGCTTTATGCGCTCGGTCTGGGTGTTTTCGCGTATGTTTTGATGTGGTGGGCCGACCAGCCGATGGCGGCCTGGATAGCGCTCGGTGTAGCGGCGGTGAGCTTTGCGGGTCTGGCGGTGCTCGTATGGTTTCGCGTGCCGGCGCCAATTCTTCTTGCCATAGCCGCCGACCGGAAGCTGGCACTTTCCGAAAGGCTGGCCAGTGCGCTCGAAGTGATGGGCCACGAAGCAGGTCCGGTAGCGGAAGCGCTGCTGGAGGATGCTGGCGCGGTGGCGAAGACGGTATCGCCGGAGCGGGTGACGCCTTGGTTCGATACCAGAATGCGCGCGGCGCTGGCTGCACCCGTGATGGCCATGGTGTTCGCGGTTGCCGCATTCACCTTCGCAGGCGAGCGAACCGAGGCGACCGGTACCGGAGAACTGGCAATGCCAGCCATTGCCGACGTCGAGAAAGTCGCCAAATTGCTCGCAGCCGAAGCGGAGGTCAAGGACGACCAGGAGCTTGAGAGCGTCGCCAATTCGATGGAGGCGCTCGCCGAGAAGATGAAGCAGGAGCCCCAGAGCAAGCAGGCGGCCGAGGAAATGGTGGCCTTGCTCGATCGGGCCGGGCGCCGCTTTGCCGGAAACCCGGTGCACCACTGGCCGCCGTTCGAGGGCGACAATACCGGGCTGGCCGACCGCATGGATGCCTTCAAGAGGCAGGCACAGAGCGGTAGCAGCCAAGGGCCCGCAGCCTATTCCGGGCAGGGCGGCGGTATGCCCGGGCAAACGGCAGGTGCGGAGAATCCGGAGCCGCCCGATCCCTCACTCGATGTCAAACCATCCTCGTTGCCCGGCGGCGGCAAGGAGGGCGAGGGTCTGGGTATCAAGCCTCCCGACGGGCAAAAGAACAGTGACGCTCTCGAGGGCGACGAGGAGGGCTTTGCCAATACCTCCGCGCAGCCGCCTACCAAGGGGACCGCGACCGGTGCCGGCGAGGGTGAAAGTAATATGGCCGGTACCGGTGATGGGCCGGAGGCCGTGGCGGCCGACCAGGCGCCGGGTCCGCAGGGCGGGTTTTCCGAAACGCAGACCCTGACCGCCGAGAAAACCAACGACGCTTCGCGCGTGCGGACGAGCGCCACCACGGAGGCTCGGCACACTGATGTGGACGATGCGGTCGTGCAGCGGCAATGGCCGCGACTCGATGCGATGCCGGTGGAGCGTCAGGCGATCCCTGATGCGGCTGCTGGTGCCGTTGCTCGATATTTCAACCGCGATGAGCAGGTGGCGCCGTGATCCTTCTCGCGCCATTGATGCTGGGTCTGTTGGTGCTCGGCGTGCTGATCGCAATCATGCATGTGCGACGGCGGCGTGCGCTTGTCGTACCGGGCCTGATGCTCTGGAAGCAGGTGGAGGCGGCCACAAGCGGTGCGCGCGCGGTGCTGCAATGGCCGCGGCCGAGCGTGCCGTTGTTGCTGCAATTGCTCGCGCTGCTGCTCATCGTGCTTGCGCTGGCGCAACCGTTCTGGGGCGCAAACCGCAATGTCGCGCATTGGATCTACGTCCTCGACAACTCCGCTAGCATGCAGGCGCAGGATGGAGGCAGGACACGCCGCGACGTAGCCGATGCGTTGATCAGGGAGCATGCAGGTGGCGAAGGCGCCGGCGCGCGGTATTCTCTGATCGTCGCCGGAGCAGCCGCGCGACCGGAACTGGCGCGACAGGCAATGTTGCCGGGTCTCTTTGATAAGGCTCTGGCGCGCGTCGAGCCAGAAGAGGCGGGGGCCGATTGGGCGAGTGCAGCCAGGCTGGTCGATGCGCTACGTCGCGATGATGAAGTGACGCAGGTCGTTGTCATCTCGGATGTGCCGCCCGCTGATTTTCTGGCCGAGGACGATAAGCTGCGTCTCGCGACCGTCGCGGTAGGCAACACAGCAGACAACGCCGCCATTTCGGCGCGGCTGACGCAGCCCCTGGGCGACGATCAAGCTTGGTCGCTTTCGGGGGAGGTGCGCTTTACTCCCGAAATGCGTGGAACGGGGATAACGATCGAGTTCACCCCGGCCGGCGCCGGCGAGCCCAAGGTGCTTGATCGCTTCGAGATCGCCGGCGGGGGAGTGGTCCCCTTTTCGCGGCCTCTCCAAATGCCAGGTGCAGGCGTGCTGACTGCGCGGCTTGATGCCGATGGCGCGGCGTTCGACGATCGCGTCGATTTCGTCATCGGCACCGAGCCCGCCACGCGCCGCGTGCTGCATATCGGCGTACCCGAGCAACCCATCGCGCGCCTTTCTGAAGCGATCGATGGTGTGACTGTCAGCGAGGCAGAGACGTTGCCTGCAGATGCCGACGACTATGATCTCATAGTTGTCGATGGCGTCGAGGTCGACCGCGTGCCGCGTACCAATACGCTCTGGGTTGGCCTTGGGCGTCTGAAGGGCGAGCCGCTGCCGGCCGTGCTTGCGGATGCTCGTCCGACCGGGTGGGACCTGGAGCATGTGCTTGCCAAGTCGGTGGGTTGGACGAACCTGCATGTGAATGCAGCGTACGAACTGGCCGCTCCGGGGAACGGAGACGTACTGGTTCAAGCCGATGACGCGTCGCTTCTGTCCGTCGGGCGGGTGGAAGATGGGTATGACATTCGTCTCGCTTTCGATCCTGCGGAGAGCGACTGGCCTGAGCAGCCGAGTTTCGCGGTCTTCGGAGTAAGCCTCATGCAGATGCTTGGGCCGCTGCCGGGCCAGGTTGTGGCCAAGCCCTGCATTGTCGGCTCGGTATGTCCTGTCGACGCGAAGCTTGTTGGCGGCAGTGTGCGTCTTCGTGGCGACGAGGCTGCCCCGGCGGTGCTGGTAAGCGCATTCACTCCCCCGCGGGCGGGTGTCTACGAGATCGAGCGGAATGGTCGTACGGCCAGTATTGCCGTGCATCCGTTGATGAGTGACGAGAGCATGCTGGCTGTTGGCGAAGCCGCGATCGGTGAGATGCCGGAGCGCCCATTCGCGTTGTGGCGCTGGCTGGTGGGCGGCGCTGTGGTGGTGCTTCTCATCGAGGCCGTGGTCGCCGGACGAGGATCGGAAGGCTTTCTCTCTCGTAGGGCGCTGGCGGATGGTGCCGTTGCTCGCAGGCATCGCAAGGTAATCACGTTGCGCGCCGTGGCGCTCGCGCTGGCGATTTTGGCCTGGTTCAACCTGCCGTTCTGGATCTATCGGAACGACCAGGCAGTTGTCGCAATGGTCGGTCCATCTGACGAGCCGGTCGCCGGGGCGGAGACGGTCTTCGTCGGCGACGTGCCGCGACTGGTGCCGCGCGACAGCGGCGCTTTTGCAGGGGCGGGCGCCGACGCGATCAGGATGGCCGTGGCGATGCTGCCGCCGGATCGCCCGGGGCGCGTCATTGTCGGCGAGCAGGGGTCGGGGAATTTAGCGATGCTCGGGCCGGAATTGGCGACCCGCTCTGTTCCCGTCGACATGCTGCCAATGGAACCTGCACTTGCTCCCGATGCCGTCGCGCACTTGTTGGCTCCAGAGCAGGTATTTGCCGGCGATCGTTTCGAGCTCTCGGCGATCGTCCGCTCCGACCAGGCGATTAATGCCGACGTCGCAGTCAGCGATGCAGAGGGCGAGGTTTGGCGCGAGACGGTCCAACTCGCCCCGGGCAGCAATCGGTTCGCCATACCGGTGTCGGCGATTGCGCCAGGCGCGCAGGCCTATCGGATGTCGGTAGACGTGCCGGGCGATGTACGGTCTGCCAACAACGACGACGGTGCTGTTGTTGATGCGATCCTACCCGGTCGGATCGCGGTGGTCTCGGGACAAAGCGGTCGGGGCTCCGCTTTTGCGGCGATGCTCGAAGGGCAGGGGTTCGATGTCGATGTCATCGCCGCCGCGAACGCCCCCGAGACGATCGACGGCTGGCTGAGCTATTCCGGCATCGTGCTCATGAACCTGCCGGCTATCGATCTGCCGATCGCGCGGCAGGAGCTGATCCGTAGCGCCGTGGCCGAGCACGGCCGCGGACTCATGATCCTGGGCGGAGCCAACAGCTTCGGCCCGGGTGGATATCTCGAAACGCCGCTCGATGCGCTTTCGCCCATATCGAGCCGCATTCCGCGTGACAAACCAGGCGTGGCCATCGTCTTCGTGCTCGATCGGTCGAGTAGCATGAAGCAGGCGGTGGGGCCGGTGACCCGCCTCGATATCGCCAAGCAGGCAACGCTGGCAGCCATCGATCTGCTCAATCCCGAGAGCGAAGTATCGGTGGTGACGTTCGATTCCGCAGCGCGGCTGACCGTACCGCTCACCAGTGTCACCAACAAGGAATTCATCGAGCGGTCGGTCAATCAGGTGAGCCTTGGCGGCGGCACTGCGCTTTATCGCGGGCTTTCGACCGGCTTTGCACAATTGCGTGGCGTCGATGCCTCGGCGCGCCACATCGTGGTGATGACCGACGGTCAGAGCCAGCCTGCGGACTATTCCGGATTGATGGCGAGCATTCGCGGCGAGGGCATCACGGTTTCCTCCGTGGCCATCGGCGAGGATTCCGAGATCGAACTCATCGAGACGCTGGCGCGCGATGGCGGCGGCCTGTTCCACGCCACAACCGACTTTGCCGCCTTGCCATCCATCCTCTCGCAGGAAGCGATGTTGCTGGCGGGCGATCCGACGGAGACACACAGTGCGCAGCCGTACTGGGTGGACCGCGAGGCGCAGTTCCTCGCGGGCATGGGCGAGGCGTTTCCCGCGATCGAAGGGTTCGTACTCGCCACCGCCAAGCCCGAGGCGACGATGCATGCCATGGTCGAGGATCAGTTCGGCGAGCCAGTGCCGCTCCTCGCATCGTGGCGCTACGGCAATGGGCAGGTGCTGGCCATGACCACGGACGCCGCCGGCGATTGGACGCGGTCGTGGCAGGCGAGCGAGGACTATCCGAGGCTCTTCAGCCAGGCGCTGCGCGCATTCCTTCCCGGGAACGAAAGTACTGACCCGCGCATCATCGCCGAGCGGGAGGGAGATATCGTGCAGCTACGCGTCACTAACGTCGGCGGTAGCGCGCTGGAAGCCGTCGGTCCTGACGGCAGCCGCGAGCCGGTCGCTCTCAAGGCGTCCAGCGACGGTTCTCTTGCAGGCTCGTTCGTTCCTCGCCTTCCTGGCGAATACCGCTTCGCGCTCGCCGATGGCAGTGCCGAGACTGGGCTCTATCTCGCCTATCCGGCTCGTCTCGACTGGTCACGGTCAAAGGGCGATCTGCCGGAACTCGTTGCCGCGACCGGAGGTCGGGTGCTCGCGAGCCGGAGCGATCTGCAACTGCCCGATGCGGGGCGTTGGGCGATGGTGCCGTTCGGGCTCGTCTGGCTCGGTCTGGTTTTGCTGATTTTCCTCGCGGAGCTGGCGCTCCGCTACACCGACATTTTCAACCGCTTTGGCCGTCCGGCCCGGGTCCAGCCAACAGGATAACGCCATGACAGTCATTTCCACACTCAAGCCCGCCGATGGACGAGGAGAGCCGCGCATGGACCGAGAGGCCTTGGATACGCTTCTGAAATCGCTGCGCGATGCACGGTCGGAAATCGGCCGGGTGGTTCTCGGGCAGCACGAGATCGTCGAGCAATTGCTGATCGGCCTCATCGCTGGCGGCCATGTGCTGCTGGAGGGGCCGCCGGGCGCCGGCAAGACCCTGCTGGTCAAGACGCTGGCAGACGTGACCGGATTGAGCTTTTCGCGCGTGCAATTCACCCCCGACCTGATGCCGGCCGACATCACCGGCTCACTTGTGCTTACGCCCGACGGGGCAGGCCACGATGTGCTCAAGTTCCAGCCGGGGCCGATTTTCACCCAGCTCCTGCTGGCCGACGAAATCAACCGCGCGACCCCGCGAACGCAATCGGCCCTGCTCGAAGCCATGCAGGAGAGGACGGTGAGTGCCGCCGGCACCAGCATGAAGCTGCCGCAGCCTTTCTGCGTGCTGGCGACGCAGAACCCCATCGAGATGGAAGGCACCTATTCCCTGCCGGAGGCGCAGATCGACCGGTTCATGTTCCGCATCGATGTCGGTTATCCGAGCGCGGAGACGCTGGCCTCCATCCTCCACGCCACGACCGGCGCCGAGCAGCCCGTTGCCAGGCGCATCCTGACGCCTGAGGAAATACTCTCGATCCAGGCGCTCGTCCGCACCGTGCCGATTGCCGAGCATGTCCGCAACGCGGTGGCGCTATTCGCCCTTGCCACCCAGCCCGGCGCGAAAGAAGCGAGCAAGGACGTGCAGCGTTTCGTGCGCTTCGGGCTCAGCCCGCGCGGTGCGCAGGCCCTGGTGATGGCTGCCAAGGCGCATGCCTTGCTGGCGGGTCGCTACAATGTAGCGATCGAGGATATTCGCGCCGTGCTGATGCCGGCGCTGCGGCACCGCGTACAGCTCAATTTCGAGGGCAGCGCCGAAGGCGTTTCGCTCGAGGGCCTGATCTCCAAGCTCTTCGAACACAGTGTGAAGGCCGCTTCGTGAAACCGGATTCGCGCCTGCTCGAAAAGCTCGTCGTTGCCCGTTACCGCCTGCACCAAGCGAAAGCCTCGGTGGGCGTGGGGGATCGGCAGTCGAGTGCCAAGGGCGCGGGAATGGAATTCGCTTCGCATCGGCCCTATCGAGAGGGTGACGACGTCCGCAATCTCGATCCGCGGCTCATGGCGCGATTGGGTGAGCCGTTTGTGCGGGAATATTTCGTCGACAGGCAATTGCCGGTCTATGTGATCCTGGATGGGTCGGCGTCGATGCAGCAGGGCAAGCCCGGCAAGTTCGAGACCGCGGCAATGCTGGCGCAGGTGCTTGGTTTCGTTGCGTTGGCCTCGGGTGACCAGGTTCGAATCGGCGTGACCGGAAACGCCGCGGTCGATTGGTCGCCGCGCCTCCAGGGCCAGAGCCGAGCGGATATGCTTTTCGATTGGGTCGGCGGGCGTCGTATTGGCGGGAAGACCAGTTTTTCTACCGCGCTTCGGCAGGCGCGCGGCGTGTTGACGCAGGCGGCGCTGGTCATCCTCATCAGCGACTTCATGGACGAAGGGGTCGAGCGGGAGCTCAAGCTGCTCACCGAGGGGCGGCATGACATGATTGCCATTCACATGGCCTCTCCCCAGGAAATCGACCCGTCTGCACTGGGGGGCGGGCCGGTGACGCTTCGCGATGCCGAGTCCGGCGAAGCGATTGATATGTCGCTCAATCCCACCATCGTTGCCCGCTATCGCGAGGTTTTCTCGCGCTGGCAATCCACTCTGCGCGACACCATGACGCGCGCACAGGGCCGATACTTCTTTCTATCGTCAAGCGCAGATCTGGAACAGTTTATCAGTCGAGATCTGCGAGGGAGGAACGTATTTGCATGAAATTGTACCTGGCGCGGCATGAACCGAAAGTCGGACTGACCGATGCAATGTTTGCATTGGTCGCTCAAAATTGACCTTGTTATCGTCTTCCCACTCAAGCCCGGCCTAATTCCGAGGCCGGTGAATAAGGGAGAGAAACATTGAATTTCATGAGCAAAAAATTCCTGTCGACGGCCGCCCTGGCTGCAGTGCTGATGGCCAGCACTTCGGTCCTGGCGCAGGAAGCTGCTCCGGCCGCCGCCGTTGATCCGGCGCAATACACCCAGGCGGTGGACTCGATCCTTGCAAATGCCAAGTTCGAAGCTGCCGTCAAGCACATGGACGACACCTACGACCAGCTGCTCGCCGAGTTCGAAGAGCTGACCGAAATCCCGTCCGGTCCGTTCATGGAAGAAAAAATTTCTGCGCGTTATGCCGAGCTGCTCACTGCGGCTGGCCTGACCGACGTCAAGGTCGACGAAGAGGGGAATTCGATCGGCCTTTGGAAGGGTACTGCCGGCGACGGCAAGTTCCTCGTCGTTTCGGCTCACCTTGATACGGTGTTCCCGGAAGGCACTGACGTCAACATCCAGTGGAAGGGCACCGAAGCCCATGCTCCTGGCGTGCGTGACGACAAGATGAGCACCGCGATCCTCCTGGCCTATGCTCGCGCCATGAAGGAAGCCGGCATCCAGACCAAGGACGACATCCTCTTCGTGGGTACCGTGGGCGAGGAAGGCCCGGGCGACCTGCGCGGCGTGCGCTACCTCTTCAACGAGGGCGAGTACAAGGACAAGATCAAGGGCTTCTTCTCGGTTGAAGGCGGCTCGGCCGGCAGCGCCACCGTTGGTGGCACGGGCTCGGTTCGTTACCGCGTTCACTTCAAGGGTCCGGGCGGCCACAGCTTCGGTGCCTTCGGTCTCGTGAACCCGGCCTATGCCCTGGCCGACTTCATGACCACCTTCTCGCAGATCCAGGTTCCGGCCAATCCGAAGACCACCCATAGCGTGGGCATTCTCGATGGCGGCACGTCGGTCAACTCGATCCCGTTCGCGGTGTCGGCTGAAATCGACATGCGCTCGAACGATCCGTCCGAGCTGGACAAGGTTCACGAGCGCATGAAGGTCATTGCCGACCAGGCCGTGGCCAATGAAAACGCGCGCCGCTCGGTCGCTGAAGGCCCGATCACCGTCGAGCTCGAGCAGATCGGCCTGCGTCCGGCCGGCCAGACCACCGAAGACACCGACATCTTCCAGATGACCAAGGCCGCTTTCCAGGCGACGGTTGGTGACTTCAAGGGCGAAGGCTTCGGCTCGACCGACTCCAACATCCCGATGAGCCTGGGCATCCCGGCGCTCACGATCGGTGCCAATAGCGGCATCGGCGGTCGTGGCCACTCGCTCGACGAATGGCTGGAGACCGCCAAGGACAAGACCCTGCCGAACATGCGTGCCACGCTCGCCGTGGTCCTCGCCAATGCCGGCATGGCCAACGAGTAAGACCTGAGGGAAACCGCCCGCCGGCCAGAAGCCGGCGGGCAATGCATCTGAAGGAGACGGCGCAGGCTGTCTCTTTCGCAATTAGAGGGAGATTGCAGAATGATTACACGTCGTACCTTTGGTGCCGGCCTTGTGGGGCTTTCCGCCCTGCCGCTGCTGTCGACGCCGAGCCGCGCCGAAACGCCCCGCATCCGCATGGGCATGCTCTATGACTACGACAAGGACATGGCCTTTTCCGATACGGCCAACGAGCTTGCCGGTTCGGTCGTCGAGATCCAGGGCTTCATGGCGCCGCACCTCAAGGTGGATTCGGATTTCTTCATCCTGTCGAACCAGCCGGTCGATACCTGCCCCTTCTGCGAAAGCGAAGACGCATGGATCGACACCATCATTTTCGTGGTGATGCGCGAGCGGCAGGAAGCGATCAATCCGGGTACGCTGATCTGGACGCGTGGCACGCTCGATATCGGGCCGGCTGTCGATGAAGCCACCGGTTTCGTGAGCCGCGTCCGTCTGCTGGACGCCGATTTCTACCGCGCCTGAGGTCAGGCAGCGGCCGGAATGCGTGGGGCATTCGCGGGCCGCTTGAGCAGTAGAGTTTTTCGGCGATGGCACCGATCAAGACTATTGCTGCGGCCCTGGCCGTGGCAGCAGCCGTCTTCGGTCTGTGGTGGTTCACCAGCATGGGCAGCCGGCAGGTCATGGCGATCGATGCGCCGCTGCCAGGCTTTGCACTCGAAGCGATCGAGGGAGTTGAGGGTTCCGGCTTCGACCAGTCTGCGCTCAAGGGCCGGGTAACGCTGCTCAATGCCTTTGCCAGCTGGTGCATTCCCTGCCGCGCGGAGCACCCGCTTCTGGTGGAGATAGCGGGCAGGGGGGACGTCACCGTTCTGGGCATGAACGTTGCCGATCTGCCCGAGAGCGCCGTGGCATTCCTCGATGAACTGGGGAACCCCTATCTGCGGGTCGGAGCCGACCCGAACAAGACCGTTGCCAACCGACTTGGGCTGGTTGGCCTGCCACACACTTTCATTGTCGACCCGGAAGGCCACCTGCTGATGAGCCGTCCCGGGCCGATCGACCGAAAATTCCTGGAAGTCGACCTGCCCAGGATCCTGGCCGGCACCGCCCATCGCTGAGGCTTATGCAGAATTCGCATTGGCCATGCGTGAAATGGATTGCTAGCGTTTTTGCAATGGTGGCCCACCGACACGGTGGGCAGAGGAGGCACCTAAATTCAATGATACGGCTTACGAATATATCTGCGCGCTTTGTCGATCCCATGGGAGGGGAGATACAGGCGCTGCAATCAGTATCACTGCAATTCGAACCTGGTAATTTCTACACGATCATTGGGCCGTCGGGTTCCGGCAAAACCACTCTTCTGCACATCATTGCAGCTATACTTAAGCCGAGCTCGGGCGACGTTCATGTTGGTGACGTCGAATTGGGCAAGCTGAATGAGGGCCGGCGCGACGCGTGGCGGCGCCAGAATTGTGGCCTCATCTTTCAGGATTTTCGTCTCATCGAGGAATTAGGCCCGCTGGCCAATGTGTTAGTGCCTTCCTGGTTCACCAGCATGGTGACCAGGCCGGCCATGCGCAGCCGCGCCGAGGCGCTGCTGTCCCATTTCAAGGTTCCGTCGCGCTCCGGCCCGGTGGCGGCATTGTCGCGTGGGCAGCAGCAGCGCATCGCCATGGCGCGCGCACTTCTACTTGAGCCCGAGATCATTCTGGCCGACGAACCGACTGCGAGCGTCGACAAGGCAAATGCCGAATTGATCATCGAGGAAATGCATAACCTCGCGCGTCAGCGGAAGACAGTGATCTGCGTCAGCCATGACGAGCGCGTGGCTCGTCGGGCCGATCATGTGTTCGAAATCGAAGACGGGCGCCTGGTGCGCGACAGGGACGAGGCTGCGCCGCGGGTGGCTGCCGAGGGGGTGTCGTCGTGAACCCCTGGCCGATCGTCCTCGCTGCGCTCAAGCGCTATCGCTATACCGTTCTCGCCTTCGTCGTGCTCATCGTGGCCGGCACGGCGCTGTCCGTTGCCATTATCTCGCAGGAGCGTGCCCTCAGGAGCGGCAGCGCCCAGGCGGCCGAGAAGTTCGACGTCGTCGTGGCCCCGGTCGCCAGCAAGACAGATGCCTTGCTGACCTCGGTCTACCTGCAGCCCGGTTCTTCGCGGCTGCTGTCACCCGAGATGACAACCAGAGTGCTCAACGACGAGCGCGCTGCCTTCGCTTCTCCGCTCGCATTCGGCGACAGCTATCGTCGCGCGCCGCTGGTGGGTGCGACTGCGCCGCTGGTGACGCATCTCTCCAATTCCGCGCTGCCGGAAGGCCGTGTCTTCGAAAAGATGACCGAGGCCGTCATCGGCTCGGCCGTCGATCTCAAGCTCGGCGACACGTTCAGCCCAAGCCACGGCACCCATGAGGGCGCCGATCTCGATCATGCCGAAGGGCATGATGTGGAGATCACCATTGTCGGCCGCATGGCGCCGACGGGTTCGCCCTGGGACCGCGCCATCGTCGTGCCGGTGGAACTCGTCTGGGATACGCATGGCCTGCTGCATGACCATGACGAAGACGAGGTCGCGGCCGGTGCTGCGACGGTAGCCGCCGATGACCACGAGCATGAAGGGCATCACCATGATGGCCATGAGCATGCCGACCATCCGATCGGCGGCCCCTATCTTGCAGGAGAAACGCCAGGCATTCCGGCGGCCGTGCTCAAGGCCGGCACCGTGGCGGACGCCTACCGGCTCCGGCAGGACTACAACACCGATGAGTCCATGGCCTTCTTCCCGGCCGAGGTGTTGATCCAGCTCTACCAGACGCTGGGCGACGTGCGGCAGCTCATGACCGTCATGGCCCTGGTGACCCAGGCGCTGGTGATGCTCTCGATCGTGGCCAGCGTACTGATCCTCTTCCGCCTGCTCCTGCCGCAATTCGTGACGCTGCGGGCGATCGGGGCACCCAAACTCTACATCTTCTTTATCGCCTGGGGGTTCGTCGCGGTGCTCTTCACAGCAGGCGTCGCGATTGGGCTGGGAGCCGGCTACCTCCTCTCGAGGGGCCTCAGCGCCATAATCCAGCAGCAGATCGGCATCGCGCTGACCCCATCGATCGGCCAGCAGGAAATGCTGCTTGCCCTGAGCATCTGGGTGCTCGGCCTCGTCATCGCCCTACTGCCTGCATGGCACCTGCAACGTCGGCCGCTTGCCGAAGCAATGAAGGCCTACTGACCACACATGCCGGCAATAGCAGCGCTGATCAACAACTCAGAAAACAGCATCAAGGGGGATCGCCTACGGGCGGTCCTGGAGGAAGCAAGACAAGGACGGAGGGCGGATCCGATGGACATAGGCTGGCTACAGGATTTCCTGACCCTTGCCGACGTAAGGAACTTCACCAAGGCAGCTGAGAAGCGCAACTCATCGCAGGCGGCGTTCAGCCGCCGCGTGCAGGGGCTGGAGGCCTGGCTGGGCGTGTCGCTGGTCGATCGGAGCATCTTTCCGATCGAGCTGACGCCCGAAGGCGAGCGGTTCCGCGAGCATGCGAGCGACATTCTCGGGCAGATGCTCGACGCACGGATTTCGATCTCGCAGGGTTCGGTGTCGCGGCACGATCATATCTCGATCGCATTGCCGCATGCCCTGGCCACCGGGCGTTTCGCCGAATGGTGGGGTCGCTGGACGCAGGACCTGTCGCTGACCTGCAACGTGATGCCGGGCAATGTCGGCGATGCCGTCAATGCCATGATCTCGGGCGCGGCCGACATCCTCATCTACTACCACAACCCGCAGCAGCCGCTGCATCTCGATACGCGGCGCTACGAGCAGATCAAGATCGGCAATGAAAGCCTGAGGCCCTACGGGGCACGGCACCTGGTCGAATCCGGCGCGCTGACGCTTCCTCCGGCCTGGGCCAGCCAGCCGATGCCGATGCTGGCCTATGGGGCGGACAGTTATCTCGCCCGGATGGTCGACCTCATCTTCGACTCGCGGCCGACCAAGGTGCGCCGCGTGCGCATCGGGGTGAGCAACATGTCCGAAGTGCTGCGGGAAATGGCGATCGCCGGCCACGGCATCGCCTGGCTGCCGGAATCGGTGATGGACGAGAGCGCCAGCGAGAAGCTGGCGCCGATCGGGGACGAGGGCTGGTCGATGTCGCTGTCGGTCATGGCCTACCGCGACCGCAACCAGGACAAGGCCGCCATCCAGAGATTGTGGGCGCAGATCAAGGAACACGAGGGTCCTGCGAACGCGCCCACCGGAGACAAGCGCGGTGCGCTCGAAGCCCGCGCGGTGACAACCAGAAAAGGGAGAGAACGACGCGAACCGTATCTGTCGCCGAGCACGACTCGGCTGCGAACAAACCGGGCCTAACCCGGCCGACTAACCTCTAGGGAGTAAACCTCATAATGCTGAAGAAAGTTATCGCCGTTTCCGCGGCAACCCTCATGATCGCCGCCCCGGCTGCCGCACAGGATCTCACCGGCACCCTGGCCAAGATCAAGGAAACCGGCACCATTGCACTGGGCCACCGCGATTCCTCGCTGCCGTTCTCGTACTATGACGACAAGCAGCAGGTCGTGGGCTATGCGATCGACCTGTGCCTGAACATCGCGGATGCGGTGAAGAAGCACCTGGGCATGGACGAGCTCAAGATCGAGATGGTTCCGGAGACCCCGGCGACCCGTATTCCGCTGCTCGCCAACGGCACGATCGACCTCGAATGCGGCTCGACGACCAATAACGAAGAGCGCCAGACCCAGGTCGGCTTCACGATGACCCATTACGTGGTTTCGCCGCGTTACGTCAGCAAGGCTGTCAACAATCTCAAGACCCTCGAAGACCTCAAGGGCAAGACGATCGTTTCGACCGCCGGCACGACCCCGCTCAAGCTCATCACCGAGCTCAATGCGGAACAGAACCTGGGCATCAACATCCTCTCGGCCAAGGACCATGCCGAGGCGTTCCTGATGGTCGAGACCGACCGCGCCGTCGCCTTCTTCATGGACGACATCCTGCTCTACAGCCTTGCTGCGAACTCCAAGGATCCGTCGGCCTATGTGATCACCGAAGAGGCCTATGGTATCGAGCCCTACGGCATCATGCTCCGTCGCGATGACCCGGACTTCAAGGCCGTCGTCGATGCGGCCATGACTGAGTACTACACGAGCGGCGCGATCAAGGCGACGTACGACAAGTGGTTCCTGCAGCCGATCCCGCCGCGTGACGTGAATCTCAACGTTCCGATGAGCGCAGCCTTTGCAGCCGTCGTGGCCAAGCCCACCGACAGCCCGAACCCGGACGATTACCGCTAGGCCAATGAAGGGAGCGCCCGCCCCCGCGGGCGCTCTCGCACCCCGCCTTTCCGGCGCCCGCGCGCGCCGCCCAATCGCTTTGCGGAACGCCAATGAATTACAATTGGAACTGGACGATCTACTGGGCGCCTTCGCCAGAAGGTAACGGCACATATTTCGATATGCTGCTGACCGGCCTGCAGTGGACCATCGTGACAGCGCTCGCCTCGTGGGTCATCGCCTTTTGCCTGGGTGTACTCGTGGGCGTGCTGCGTACGCTGCCCAACCGCTGGGCCAAGCTCTTCGGCGAGTGCTATGTTGAGCTTTTCCGGAACATCCCGCTCCTGGTGCAGATGTTCCTCTGGTACTTCGTGCTGCCGGAACTGCTGCCTGCGAGCGCGGGGACCTGGCTCAAGCAGCTGCCCAACGCGCCTTTCTACACCGCCACGATCTGCCTCGGTCTCTATACCTCTGCGCGCGTCGCGGTGCAGGTGCAGGCCGGTGTCGAGGCGCTGTCGCGAGGCCAGCGCATGGCCGGGCTCGCCATCGGCCTGACGCTGCCGCAGACCTATCGCTACGTGCTGCTGCCCATGGCGCTTCGTATCGTGGTCCCGCCGTTGACCTCCGAATTCCTCAACAACCTCAAGAACACCTCGGTCGGCCTCACCATCGGCCTGCTGGAGCTCACTTCGCGTACCCGCACGATGCAGGAATATTCGTTCCAGGTGTTCGAGGCCTTCACCGCCGCGACCATCCTCTACCTCGTGCTCAACATGTGCGTGGTGTGGGTGTCGCGCCGTATCGAAGCCCGTGTCGCCGTTCCCGGCCTCATCTCGGTCAAGAAGTAGGGGCGGGTCATGTTTGCCAATTTCGATTTCGACGTCATCTACCGCTCGCTCAGCTACGTGCTGCTGGAAGGCTTGCGCCTGACGCTGATCCTGACAGTGCTCGCCACCCTCGGCGGCCTCGTGCTCGGCACGCTCCTCGCCCTCATGCGACTGAGCAGCAACAAGGTGCTCTCCTGGATCTCGGCGACCTACGTCAACGTCTTCCGGTCGCTGCCGCTGCTGCTCGTGATCTTCTGGTTCTATTTCCTCGTGCCCTATATCGGGCAGTGGGTCACCGGCTCGTCGCGGCCGATGCAGGTGGGCGCGTTCTATTCGGCGCTCATCACCTTCATCCTCTTCGAGGCGGCCTATTTCGCCGAGATCATGCGTGCGGGCATCCAGTCCATCTCCAAGGGGCAGGTCAGCGCCGGCTATGCCATCGGCCTGCGTTATTCGCAGGTGATGCGCTACGTCGTGCTGCCGCAGGCGCTCCGCAACATGAGCCCGGTGCTGCTGACGCAGACCATCATCCTCTTCCAGGACACCTCGCTGGTCTATGTGCTGTCGGTGACGGACCTGCTCGGCGCCGCCTCCAAGATCGCCCAGCGCGATTTCCGAATTGTAGAAATGTACCTGTTCGCCGCCCTGGTCTATTTCGTGATTTCGTTCGCGGCCTCTCAACTCGTTCGCGCCCTGCGCAAGCGAATTGCAATCGTTCGATAGTGGAGCCGTCATGATCGAAATCAACGACATCAGCAAATGGTACGGTCAGTTCCAGGTTCTCAAGAACTGCACGACCAGCGTCAAGAAGAGCGAAGTGGTCGTGGTCTGCGGCCCGTCCGGCTCGGGCAAGTCGACCCTGATCAAGACGGTCAACGCGCTTGAGGACATCCAGTCCGGCACGATCATCGTCGATGGCATCAAGGTCAACGACCGCAAGACGGACCTGCCCAAGCTGCGCTCGCGTGTGGGCATGGTGTTCCAGCACTTCGAACTCTTCCCGCACCTCTCGATCGTCGACAATCTCTGCCTCGGGCCGATGAAGGTCCTCGGCAAGAGCCGGGAGGAGGCGCGCACGACCGCAATGACGCTGCTCGATCGCGTCGGCATCCGTGCGCATGCCGAGAAGTTTCCGGGCCAGCTTTCCGGTGGCCAGCAGCAGCGCGTGGCTATCGCACGCGGCCTGGCGATGAACCCCATCGCGATGCTCTTCGACGAGCCCACTTCGGCGCTCGATCCGGAAATGATCAACGAGGTGCTCGACGTGATGGTCGAGCTGGCCCGCGAGGGCATGACGATGATGGTGGTGACCCACGAAATGGGCTTTGCCCGCAAGGTGGCTGACAGGATCATCTTTATGGATGCCGGCGAGATCGTCGAGGACGCGACCAAGGACGAGTTCTTCAACAGTCCGCGCAGCGATCGCGCCCAGGCGTTCCTGTCCAAGATTCTGTCGCACTAGCAGCGACCAGCCATACACAACCAATGCTCGCGCGCTCCGTCTCGGAGCGTGCCGGCTTCGCACATCCTGAATTTTGAAGTCAGACCCCCGAGGAGAGAATGGCAAACACCGGCAAAATCTTCCGCAGCGAAGAGGATAGCCTGGGATCGATCGACGTACCGGCGCATGCGCTTTGGGGGGCGCAAACGCAACGAGCGGTCGAGAACTTCGCCATATCGGGTATCCGGATCGGCCAGTTCGATACCCTGATCGTGGCGCTGGGGATGATCAAGAAGGCCGCGGCTTGCGCCAATGGCAAGCTTGGGGCGCTGGCGCCTGAAAAGGTGGCGGCCATCGAGACGGCCTGCAATGCGCTCATTGCAGGTGGGCACAGAAGGGCGTTCCCGATCGACGCCATCCAGGGCGGCGCCGGTACGTCGGTCAACATGAACGTCAACGAGGTCATTGCCAACCTCGCCAATGAGAAGGCGGGGCAGGGGCGGGGAAGCTACGGCTTCATCCACCCCAATGACGACGTCAACCGCGCGCAGTCGACGAACGATGTCTACCCTTCGGCGGTAAAGCTCTCGCTGGTGCTGGCCTCGAAGAGGCTCGAAGTCGTGCTCGAAAAGCTGGCGGCGAGTTTCGAGGATCGGGCCGGCGCCTTTGCTGGCGTGGTCAAGCTGGGGCGTACGCAATTGCAGGACGCCGTGCCCATGACGCTCGGTCAGGAATTCGGTGCCTTCGCCACGACGCTCCGCAAGGATGTGGCGGCGATCCGCGCGGCGGTGCCGGCGCTTTGCGAGCTCAACCTCGGCGGCACGGCGGTCGGCACGGGACTCAATGCGCCTGAGGGCTATGCGGCTATCGTGATCGAGGAACTGGCCGGGATTTCCGGCCTGCCGGTGCAACTTGCCGCGGATATGCTGGAAGCGAGCTGGGACATGGGGGCTTTCGTTTCCTTGTCCGGGCTGCTCAAGCGCATCGCCACCAAGCTTTCCAAGATCGCCAACGACCTGCGCCTGCTGTCGAGCGGACCCCGGGGCGGGATCGGCGAAATCCGCCTGCCGGAAGTGCAGCCGGGCTCTTCGATCATGCCGGGCAAGGTGAACCCGGTGATCCCCGAAGTGGTCAACCAGGTCTGCTTCCAGGTGATGGGCAACGACGTGGCCATCACCATGGCGGCCGAGGCCGGGCAATTGCAGCTCAACGCGATGGAGCCGCTGATCGCCTTCAACCTCCATGTATCGCTGCAATTGCTGGAGCGGGCGATCATCACGTTCGACGAGCGTTGCGTCTCGGGTATCGTTGCCGATGGGGCGCGGTGCAGGGCGCACCTCGATGCGAGCGTGGTGACGGCGACGGCTCTGGTGCCGGTTATCGGCTACAGGCGCAGCGCGCGTCTCGCCAAGGACGCTCTGACCAAGCACCGCACGGTGAGCGAGCTGGCGCTCGAGGAAAACCTGATCGGTCCCAATGGCCTGGCGCTCCTGGATCCGATGAAACTGGCCTTCCCGCATGCCGGTCCACCAGCGGGCGAAAGCTGAGTCAGCCTCAAGAAAGCCCGCCTCCACCGGCGGGCTTTCTGTTTTTGGCCAGTCCCTATGGGTTACTCCAAAAGGGGGAGGGGGCACTTAGTTCGATAGCCGGTGTCGGTCAAATTGCGAACTTTTCCCAAGGCGTAGCAGAGGCGCAAATATCGAACATTGACGAGAATCCTGGGGCGCGCCGGAGACGGCGCGAAGGGCTATGCTCAAGCGCGGCGGCAAGGACGACGACGAATTCCTCAGTATTTCAGGCGGCGGGCTAGGCGCGCCAGCACCGGATGCGGCAGCCCCCAAGGCGCCGAGCGATCCGGCGCCAAGCGCCTCGAGTTCGGCATCGGCCGCCAGCGGCGGCACCGACGTGCCGCTGATCCTGCAGCTCTTCGGGCAGACAGCCTCGTCATCGGGAACCGACGGTCAGTCGAAGGATAGCTCGTACGCCCCGCAGGGAGGGCAGGCGTCCGGGTCGATGGGGGGCGGTGGAGTGGTGCTCACCGCCCTTACCGTCGATGCGGCTGCGATATCGCTCCCTGATGCGGTGAGCTTCGATGCCATGGCCGGAGCCATGGCCAAGACCGTCTCGCTCAACATCGAGCTGAGCCCGGCTCCGGATGCCACCGGCTCGGATGGCGCAGCGCCGCTCACGGCGCTTGCTGCCACGCCGCAATCGGTGACCGCGCTCAGCGGCGGCACCAGCACGACGACGACGCTCAACAGGATCGCGCTCGAAAACCTCAAGCAGGGCACGCCGCGCGAAGTCTGGGCGCTGCGGTCCGATATCGGCGACGCCAACATCCAGGGCTTTGCGACCGAGATCAGCACCAATGTCGGCGGGACGGTGAGCTTCAAGATCGCCACCGACTCCACCCATTACCGGCTCGAAATCTACCGCATGGGCTATTACGGCGGCGACGGCGCCCGCCTGGTCGACGTGGTCGACAAACAATTGAGCAGCGCGCAGATTCAGCCGCACCCGATCGTGGATGCGAGCATCGGGCTGATCGATGCGGGTAACTGGTCGGTTTCGGCCTCCTGGGATATCCCGGCCGATGCGGTTTCGGGCGTCTATTTTGCCAAGCTCGTGCGCGAGGACGGGACGGCCGGCGAGAATATCATTCCCTTCGTCGTGCGCGACGACTCCTCGCATAGCGACATCGTCTTCCAGACCTCGGACACGACCTGGCAGGCCTATAACCCCTGGGGCGGTTCGAACCTTTATGGCGGTACGACCCCGCTCAATCCGGCCGACATGATCGCCTACATGCCGCCCAATTGCGGTTGCGGGCTGGGCGCGATCGGGCGTGGCTATGCGGTGAGCTACAACCGTCCGATCATCACCAATACCTCGACTGGATTCTTGGCAGCGGGACCGCAGGACTTCGTGTTCAGCGAGGAATTCCCCGCCATCCAGTGGCTGGAGCAGAACGGGTACGACGTTTCCTACGTCTCGGGCGTCGACGTTGCGCGCTCGCAAGGCCTGCTGCTAAACCATCAGGTCTATCTTTCGGTCGGCCACGACGAATACTGGTCGGGCGAGCAGCGCGCCAATGTGACGGCGGCGCGCGATGCGGGCGTCAACCTGGCGTTCTGGGGCGGCAATGACTGCTACTGGAAGGTGCAGTGGAACGAGAGCATCGACGGGAACGGCACGCCCTACCGCACGATGACCTGCTACAAGGACACCTGGGCGAATACCGACATCAACCCGGCTGCCGGCTCGACCGCGACCTGGCGCGATACGCGCTTTGCCGATCCGGGCCAGGAGCCGGAAAATTCGCTGATCGGGACCATGTTCTCGGTCGACTCGTGGCGGACGGATACGATCTCCATTCCCTACGAGATGACGCAGTTGCGCTTCTGGCGGAACACGGCGATCTCCAACACTCTGCCCGGGCAGAGTGGCCAGCTCGTCAACGGGCTGCTGGGCTACGAGTGGAACTCGGACGTCGATAACGGCTTCCGCCCGGCCGGTCTTATCAACCTGTCGCTGTCCAATATCGCGGTCGACACGTACCTACTCGACTACGGCAACACGGTCGGGCCGGGCAACGCCACGCACAGCCTCACCATGTATCGCGACCAGCAGAGCGGGGCGTTGGTGTTCAGCGCCGGCTCGGTCATGTGGTCGTGGGGTCTCAATGCCCAGCACGAGCTTGAGGGCGTGCCGGTCGACCCCAACGTGCAGCAGGCCATGGTCAACATGTTCGCCGATATGGGCGTGCAGCCGACCACGCTCGATGCCAGCCTGATGCTTGCCTCGCAGTCGACCGATCACCAGGCGCCGGTGGCTTCCGTCACCAGCCCACAGGCCGGCGCTGCCTATACCGAGGGCCAACGGTTTACCATCACCGGCACCGCCCAGGACCTGGGCGGCGGGCGCGTGGCGGGGATCGAGGTTTCCGTCGATGGCGGGACAACGTGGCGCAAGGCCGATGGCACGACGAACTGGAGCTATACCTGGATCGCGCAGGCCAGCGGCACCTACAACATCGTGGCGCGAGCGACCGACGACAGCCTCAATATCGGCGCGGCCTCGACGGGCACGCAGATCCAGGTGACGCTGCCGTCCACTTCCAGCCTCTGGACCTATGCCAACAAGCCGGTCAATGCGCTCGAATACGAGCGCAACTCGGTGGAGCTGGGCGTCAAGTTCTCCTCGGCGACCGGTGGTACGATCGACGGCATCCGCTTCTACAAGGGTCCGCTCAATATCGGCACCCATACGGGTAGCCTGTGGACGAGCACGGGCACGCTTCTCGCCACGGGAACGTTCAGCAACGAGTCCTCGGGCGGCTGGCAGACGCTGATGTTCACGACCCCGATTACCGTGCAGGCGGGGCAACTCTACATCGCGTCCTATCACACGAGCGGCTATTACTCGGCCGATACCGGCTACTTCAACACCACCTACCAGAGCGGCCTGCTTTCCTCCCCGATCGGGGCGGGTGTCTATGTCTATGGCACGGGTGGCGATTTCCCGGGGCAGAGCAGCGACACCAATTACTGGGTGGACGTGGTCTTCACCTCGACCGCGGTCAACACGGTGCCTGTCGCACACGACGACAATGTTCGGGGCGGCTGGAACGTACCGCTGGTGCTGTCGGCGGCACAATTGCTCGGCAACGATACCGATGCCGACGGCGATGCGCTGCGCATCCTCTCGGTCGGCAATGCCACCCACGGCACTGTCGCCTTCGACAGCGTCAACAACGCGGTGACCTATACGCCCGATAGCGGTTATTCGGGCGCGGGGACTTTCACCTATACGATCAGTGACGGACGTGGCGGTACCTCGACGGCGACGGTCAATGTCGACGTCAAGCAGGGCATTGTCGGCGCCAGCCTCTTCTCGGCGGCCAATGCGCCTTCCGGTCCGCCGCAGCAGGATCCCGGTGCGGTCGAGCTCGGCGTCAAGTTCACCGTCTCGATGGACGGCACCATTACCGGCATCCGCTATTACAAGAGCGCGCAGGATACCGGTACGCATACCGGCTCGCTCTGGACCTCGACCGGCGTGCTGCTCGCCACCGCGACCTTCAGCAACGAGACGGCCAGCGGCTGGCAGACACTGACCTTCGCCAATCCCATCTCGGTGACGGCCAATACAACCTATGTCGCGAGCTATCACTCGAACGGCTACTACGTTGCCGATGGCGGATATTTCAACGCGAACCATACGTCAGGCCCGCTTACGGCGCTTTCGAGCGCAACGGCCGGGGGCAACGGCGTTTTCACCTATGGCTCGACCAGCCAGTTCCCGACGGGGACTTACGGGGCGGCGAACTATTGGGTCGATGTCACCTTCGACAGCCTGACGGGCGGCAACCACAATCCGGTGGCGGCGAACGACAGCGGGTTCAACACGAATACCAACACGCCGATCGTCATCGCCGTGTCCTCGCTCCTCGCCAACGACCACGACGCCGATGGCGACCCGCTGACGGTGACCGGCGTTTCCGGCGCCAGTCATGGCAGCGTGAGCTTCGATGCCGTCGCGGGCACCGTGACCTTTACCCCCGATGCCGGCTATTTCGGCGCCGGCGGGTTCAGCTACACGGTTTCGGACGGCAAGGGTGGCACGGCTTCGGCGGCAGTCGAAGTGCAGGTGACCTCGGCGACTTCGGGCACGACCCTTTTCGGCGCGTCCGATGGGTCTTCCGCGGCGCAATCGGGTGATCCGGGTGCGGTGGAGCTGGGCGTCAAGTTCCTGGTTTCGGCCACCGGCACCATTACCGGCATCCGCTACTACAAGAGTGCGCAGGACTCCGGCACGCATACCGGTTCGCTCTGGACCTCGACCGGCACGCTGCTCGCCAGCGCCACCTTCGCCAACGAATCCTCGAGCGGCTGGCAGATGGTCTATTTCTCGAGCCCGGTGACGGTGAGCGCGGGAGCGACCTACGTGGCCTCGTTCCATTCAAACGGCTACTACGTCGCGACCAACAACTATTTCGCGACCGATCATACGAGCGGAGCGCTGACGGCCCCCGCCGGCAGCAACGGCGTCTATGCCTATGGCTCGACCTCGCAATTCCCGACGCAGAGCTACAGCAACAGCAATTACTGGGTCGACGTGGTCTACCAGCAGGCCGTCAATTCCAACCCGGTGGCCAATAACGATACCGGTCTGACGGCGGTGCAGAATTCGGCGCTGGTGATCGCGGCCAATACACTTCTCGCCAACGACACCGATGCCGATGGCGATCCGCTTTCGATCACAGGCGTCTCGGGCGCCAACCATGGCAGCGTCAGCTACAATGCGGTGAACAAGACTATCACCTTCACGCCCGACAGCGGCTATGCCGGGGCAGCGAACTTCACCTATGCGATCTCGGATGGTCGCGGCGGCACGTCTTCGGCGACGGTTTCGCTGCAGGTCGAGGCGCAGCAGAGCGGGGCGGGACAGAGCCTCTTCGCCGATACGGCGGCGCCGACCCAGTTCTACCAGGATAACACCCCGGTCCAGCTCGGCATGACGTTCCAGGCCGATGTGGCGGGCACCATAACCGGCATCCGCTTCTACAAGGCGGCGAACGACAATGGGCCGCATACGGCCAATCTCTGGACCTCGACCGGCACGCAGCTGGCGAGCGCTACCACGACCAGCGAGAGCGCGAGCGGCTGGCAGACGGTGATGCTGACGCAGCCGGTGTCGATCTCGGCCAATACGCAATACGTGGTTTCCTACGGATCGCAGGGGACCTATGGGGCAACGGGCGATTTCTTCAGCGCCCAGCTCACCAGCGGTCACCTCAGCGCACCGAGCGGCGCCAACGGGCTCTACGCCTATGGTACGGGCGACGTGTTCCCGACGTCGAGCTTCAACAAGACCAATTACTACGTCGACGTCATCTTCCAGCCGCTGGCGGCCTAGATGCAGAATCTCGAACGCACCAGCGGCAAGCTCCCCGTCACAGTGCTCACCGGCTTTCTCGGCGCCGGCAAGACGACGCTGCTCAATCATGTGCTGATGAACCGCGAAGGCCTGCGGGTGGCGGTGATCGTCAACGACATGAGCCAGGTCAATATCGATGCCGACCTGGTGCGTGACGGCGGGGCGGGACTGTCGCGGACGGAAGAGACGCTGGTCGAGCTGACCAATGGCTGCATCTGCTGCACGCTGCGGGAGGACCTCCTCACCGAGGTGCGGCGGCTGGCGGCAGAGAAACGGTTCGACTACCTCCTCATCGAGGCGACCGGCATTGCCGAGCCGCTGCCGATCGCGGCCACCTTCTCCTTCCGCGACGTGACGGGATTGGCGCTGGCCGATTTCGCGCGGCTGGATTCGATGGTGACGGTGGTCGACGCGGCCAACCTCCTTGCCGACTATTCGGGCAGCGACATGCTGCGCGATCGCGGCGAAGTGCGGGCGGCAGACGATGAGCGGACGATCATCGACCTCCTGGTCGAGCAGATCGAGTTCGCCGACGTGGTGGTCATCAACAAGATCTCGAGCGTGGCCACGAGCCGCGTCGCCGAGGTGCGACGGATCGTCAAGGCGCTCAATCCGGATGCACGGGTGGTCGAGACCGATTTCGGCAACGTGCCGTTGCGGCAGGTGCTCGATACCGGGCTTTTCAGCGAGGCGAAGGCCGCGACCCACCCGCTCTGGCACAAGGAATTGTTCAATCCGCAAGGGCATGTGCCCGAGACCGAGGAATACGGGATTTCGAGCTTCGTCTACCGCGCCCGCGCGCCGTTCCATCCCGAGCGGTTCCATGCGCAGGTAAAGCGTGGCTGGCCGGGCGTCATTCGCGCCAAGGGGCATTTCTGGATCGCGACGCGGCCGGAATGGGCCGGCGTGCTGTCCGTCGCCGGAGCACAGAGCCGGTGCGAGGCCAAGGGCTATTGGTGGGCGGCGGTGCCGCGCCAGCAATGGCCGGTCCATCCACAATTCAGGACGCTGCTCGATCGGCACTGGACCGAGCAATGGGGCGATCGGCGCCAGGAGCTGGTGTTTATCGGCACGGCGCTGGACCGCGAGGCGATCACCGCTTCGCTCGATGCCTGCCTCATGGCCGATGACGGCTTCCAGCCCGAAAGCTGGCGGGCGCTCGATGATCCGCTGCCGGCCTGGCAGCAGCCCAATCCGCTTGCCCATACCCATTCCATTTCTCACGCAGGAGCAAACCATGCACGATGAACTCTATGCCGATGGCGTCGGCGAGATCACCGTTACCGGCTCGATCGTCCGCATCAATCTCGTGAGCCTGTCGCCCACCGAGAAGGACGAGCACGGCAATCCCCGCGCCGTCTTCCGGCAGCGGATTGTGATGCCGGTCGATGCCTTCGCCAACGCGGTCGACCTGATGCAGAAGGCGCAGGCCGGACTGGTCGAGGCCGGTGCGATCCGTCGCCTCAACGACCTGATGCCCAAGGCCGACGAGGCTGCGCCGCAGGTCGAGACCAGCGCCGCGCCGCCCGCGCCCAACGCTTCGCCCAATTTCAACTAGCGCGTTCCTCCAGCGTCCTGAAGTCGGTGGCCAGTGATGAGTGATACCTCCCGTACCGGCGTGCATTGCCTGGCTTTCGTGGCCCGCCACCACGGCGTGGACATGGCCCCCGACAGGCTGGTTCATGACTATGCGCTGGGCGACCAGCCGCTGAGCCCGCGACAGCTCCTGCGCATGGCCAAGGATGGCGGGCTGCGGGCCCGTTCGTCCCGGATGGGCTGGAAGGAACTGCTGAAGCTGCGCGACGCCTATCCGGTGCTGGCGCAACTGAGCAACGGCAACTGGGTTATCGTGGCCGGGCCCGCCGAAACGGTGGACGGCAAGACGCCGGACGCGGTTCGCATCCTCGATCCCCTGGCCAAGCGGCCCGAGCCGCTGCTTATCGCGCGCGACCAGTTTGCCAGCCGATGGAATGGCGAGGTCGTTTTCCTCAAGCGTACCTTCAAGCTGGGCGATCCCGAGCAGCCGTTCGGCCTGCGCTGGTTCCTGCCGGAAATCTTCAAGCAGAGGCGGCTCTTCGGAGACGTCGCGATTGCGGCCATCGTGCTTTACGCGCTGGGTCTGGCGACGCCGATCTTCTTCCAGCTCGTCATCGACAAGGTGCTGATCCACGAAAGCTATGCCACGCTCACCGTGTTGACGATCGGCATCGGGGCGGCGCTGATCTTCGATGCCGCCTTTACCTATCTGCGACGATACCTCCTGCTCTACGCCACCAACCGCATCGACATCCGGGTGGCGACGCGCACCTTCGGGCATCTCCTCAACCTGCCCATCGCGCTTTTCGAGCAGGCCTCGGCCGGCGTGCTGGTCAAGCACATGCAGCAGACGGCGCGCATCCGCGAATTTCTCACCGGTCGGCTGTTCCTGACGCTGCTCGACGGGCTGTCGCTCTTCGTCTTCCTGCCGGTGCTGCTGCTCTACAGCGTCAAGCTGACCCTCGTCGTCGTCGGCTTTGCGTTGCTGGTCGGCGTCATCGTGCTGCTGCTTATCGGGCCGTTCCGGCGGCGGCTGCAGGACCTCTACAAGGCCGAGGGCGACCGGCAGGCACTGCTGGTGGAAACGGTCCACGGCATGCGCACGGTCAAGTCGTTGGCGCTCGAGCCGCGCCAGCGCAAGGTGTGGGACGATTACTCGGCGCAATCCATTTCCGTGCGCTTCCAGGTCGACAAGATTTCGACGGCCGCGCAGGCGCTGACCTCGCTGGTCGAGAAGCTGATGAGCGTGGCGATCATCGGGCTGGGTGCGCTCGATGTGTTCAACGGCACCATGACCATCGGTGCGCTGGTGGCGTTCAACATGCTGGCCGGGCGCGTGTCGGGGCCGCTGGTGCAGATCGTCACCATGGTGCACGAATACCAGGAAGTGGCGCTTTCGGTGCGGATGCTCGGCGAGGTGATGAACCGGCAGCCCGAGCAGTTCGGCCGCGGCCGGGGCCTGCGGCCGGTGCTGACCGGCAAGATCGACTTCGAGGACGTTTCCTTCCGCTACGGCCCTGACGGTGCGCCGGCGCTGGACGGGGTGTCGTTCTCGATTCCCTCGGGCTCCGTGTTCGGCATCGTGGGCAAGAGCGGATCGGGCAAGACCACGGTGACGCGGCTCATCCAGGGGCTCTACCAGGTGCAGCAGGGCCTGGTGCGCATGGACGGGTTCGATAGCCGCGAGATCGACCTCGTGCACCTGCGCAGCAGTATCGGCGTGGTGCTGCAGGACAATTTCCTCTTCCGCGGCTCGGTGCGCGACAACATCGCCTCGGCGCGGCCGGATGCGACGTTCGAGGAAGTGGCGGAGGCCGCGCGGATGGCGGGCGCCGATGAGTTCATCGAGCGACTGCCGCGCGGGTTCGACACCATGCTCGAGGAGAACGCGGCCAACCTTTCAGGCGGGCAGAAGCAGCGGTTGGCGATCGCGCGGGCGCTCATCACCGACCCCAAGCTGCTGATCTTCGACGAGGCCACGAGCGCGCTCGATCCCGACAGCGAGGCGATCATCCGGCGCAACCTCGCCTCGATCGCCAAGGGGCGGACGGTCATCATCGTTTCCCACCGGCTTTCCACGCTCACCGATGCCGATGCCATCCTGGTCATCGAGCGTGGGCGCGTGGCCGATGTCGGGCGGCATGAGCAGTTGCTGACGCGCTGCGTCACCTATCGGCATCTGTGGAACCAGCAGACGAGGCAGGTCGCATGACAGCCAAGTCGAGTGAAATGAAGGTCGTCGAGCCGGCTGCGAAAGCAGCCGAAGAGAAGCGGCGGCCAAAGCCGGTCGAGGTCAAGGCATCGGACGATGGGCGCAAGCCCGTGCAGGTGATTTCCGAGTTCCAGAGCGATGCGGTCGAGCTTGAGGAGCGGGTGCCGCCGCGGGTGGCGCGGATGACGCTCTACAGCATCACCGCGTTCCTGATCGCGGCGGTGACCTGGGCGTCGGTATCCTCGGTCGACGAGATCGTGGTGGCGCCGGGCAAGCTCGTGACCACGCAGCCGACCATCGTCGTCCAGCCGCTCGAAACCTCGATCATCCGTACGATCGACGTTGAGGCGGGTGATGTGGTCAAAGCCGGCCAGACGCTGGTGACGTTCGACCCGACCTTCACGCAGGCCGATGTCGACAGGCAGAAGGCGCGGCTGGCGGTGCTCGACGCGCAGGTGAGCCGCAGCCAGGCGGAGCTCGACGGCAGCGACTACGCGACCCTCGCGGGGAGCTCCGACGAGGAGCAGTTGCAGGTAAGGCTCTTCCAGCAGCGGCGCGCATACTATGCGGCGCAGTTGCAGAATTTCGACCAGCAGGTGGCCGTGCAGCAGGCCGCGATGGACAGCAGCCGGTCGCAGGAGGCGGTGCTCAAGAACCAGTCCGACACGCTGGCGCAGATCGAATCCACGCGGCAGGCGCTGTTCGACAAGCAGAACGGCTCACTGCTCGACCTCCTCACGTCCCGCAATTCGCGGCTCGATGTCGATGCGACGCGGGCCCAGATGGAGGGGAGCCGGGTCGAGGCCGAGCATACGATCGCCAAGCTCGAGGCGGACCGGGCGGCGTTCATCCAGGATTACCGCCGGGCGACGATGGAGCAGCTCGTCGATTTCCGCGGCAAGCGCGACGAGGCGGCCGAGGAGCTCAAGAAGATGGAGCTGCGCCGCAACATGGTGACGCTGACGGCGCCGTCCGACGCGGTGGTGCTGGAGCTGGCGGCCAAGTCGATTGGCTCGGTGGTGCGCGAAGCGGAGCCGGTGGTGACGCTGGTGCCGGTCGATGTGCCGCTCGAGGCAGAGGTGTCGGTCAATTCGCGCGATATCGGGCAGGTGGCGGCGGGCGATGTTGCCCGCGTCAAGTTCGACGCCTACCCGTTCCAGAAGTTCGGCACCGCCGACGGTTCAATCCGCACGGTGAGCCGCGACGCCTTCACGCCGGACGGCAAGGCCGATGCGCAGGGGGCGGCGGCCATGCCTTATTTCAAGGCGCGTGTGCTGATCGATGACAAGAGCCTCGATACCCGCGAGGGACCGATGCACCTGCTGCCGGGCATGACGGTGACGGCCGAGATCAAGGTCGGCACCCGCACCATCATCTCCTACTTCCTCTACCCGCTGCTGCGGGGGCTCGATGACAGTATCCGGGAGCCGTGAGCTCAGCCGGCGTCGGTGAAGCGGACGGCGCCGATATGGGGGAGGTTGCGGTTGCGCTGGGCGTAGTCGATGCCGTAGCCGACCACGAACTTGTCCGGGATTTCGAAGCCGATCCAGCGCGCCTTGACGTCGACTTCGCGACGCGACGGCTTGTCGAGCAAGGCGCAGACCTCGATGCGGTTGGGGTGGCGCGTGTTGAGGATGTCGAGCACGTGGCGCAGGGTGTAGCCGGTATCGACGATGTCTTCGACCAGCAGCACGTCGCGGTGCTCGATCTCGCCGCGCAGGTCCTTGAGGATGCGCACTTCGCGGCTGGACTCGGTCGAGTTGCCGTAGCTCGAGACTTCGAGGAAATCCACCTCGACCGGCAAGTCGAGTTCGCGCACCAGGTCGGCGATGAAGATGAAGGAGCCGCGGAGCAGGCCGACGACGACGAGCTTCTCGGTGCCGCTGTAGAACTCCGAGATTTCCTTGGCCAAAGCTTCCACGCGCGCGGCGATGGCCTTGGCTGAGATCATTTCATCGATAACGTAGTTTCTGGCGGTCATGGCATGCCCCAAGTTTCCGGCGCCGCCTGCTATAAGGGCTTGCGAGGCGAAGCGGAAGCCCGCCCGGTGCGAGATTCAGCGGGGTGCGGCACTGCGCCCGCCAGGGAGGACGCGGTTGGAGCTGCAATTGCGGCGCGAGACGCCTTCGGTCGAAGCCTATAACAGCCTGCGCCGCTCCGTCGGCTGGCAGCCGATCGCGCCGTTGGTGGCGGAGGCGTCACTGGCGGGCTCGCTGTTCTGCGTGACGTTGTGGGACGGCGCGGAACTGGTGGGGATGGCGCGAGTCGTTGGCGACGGGGCGCTCTACTTCCATCTTCACGATGTGCTGGTTGCCTCTGGGCGGCAGGGGCGAGGGTTGGGCGACAGGCTGGTGCGGGCGGCGCTGGCCTATTTCGAGGAAACGGCGGGGTCGGGCGCGATGCTGGGGCTGATGTCGGCGGGCGGCAAGGATGGGTTCTACGAGCGCTACGGCTTCATCCGGCGGCCGAACGAGACGATGGGGAGCGGCATGGTGCTCTACCGGGCCGGCTAGCACGTTCGGTCTATGGCCGCGGCGGGCCCCCGGTGGGACTTTCCGCCATTGGAGCGAAACCCGGGTCCGCCATGTCCGATACGATCGCGGCCCAAGAGCCGCCGGCCAGCAAGGCCCCCAGCAGGAGCTACGGCCAGATCCTGCGGTCGACGGCGGTGATCGGTCTCTCCTATCTCGTCGTCACGCTGATCTCGGTCGTGCGCATGAAGGCGGTGGCGCTGTTGCTGGGGCCGGCCGGTGTCGGCCTTGTCGGCATCTATTACCTCGTGGTGGACCTTGCGGGCTCGGTTGCGGGCATGGGGGTGGCGTCGAGCGGGGTGCGGCAGATTTCGGAAGCCAACGGTTCCGGTGATCGGCGGCGCATCGGGCGAACCGTGGCGGCGGTCAAGGGGCTGTCGGCGATCCTGGCGGTGGTTGGAGGCGTGGCACTCGCGGCGGTTGCGGTGCCGGTGGCGTGGGCGACATTCGGCAGCGACGTGCAGGCGATGGCGGTGGCCATCCTGGGTGCGGCGGTGCTGTTCAAGGTGCTGGGTGCGGCGCCGATCACAGTGTTGCAGGGGTTGCGGCTGACGCGGCACCTGGCGATGGCGAATGTGGCCTCGGTCTTTGCCGGGGCAGTGGCGACGATCGCGCTGATCGTGTGGCTGGGCGAGAAGGGCATTGCGCCGGCGCTGGTCTGCGGGTTTGCAGCGACCTTCGTGGCGGCGGCGCTCTATGCGCGCAAGGCCGATGTCGAGCCGGTGCCGGCGGGCGAGGCAATCCGCGACCAGATGCGGCCGCTGCTGCGGCTGGGGTTCGTCTTCATGACCAGCGCGCTGCTGACGACCGGCGCGGCTTATCTCATCCGGATCATCGTGCTGCATGCCGAGGGCGTGCATGCGGCGGGGCTCTACCAATCGGCCTGGGGGATCGCCTCGCTCTATGCCGGCTTCGTGCTGCAGGCGATGGGGACCGATTTCTATCCGCGCGTGACCGAGGTGGCCTCCGACAATGTCGAGGTCAACCGGCTGGTCAACGAGCAGGCGCGGGTGAGCCTGCTGCTGGCGGGGCCGGGGGTCATCGCGACCATCGCGCTGGCGCCGGTGGTGCTCGCGATCTTCTATTCCTCCGCCTTCACCGATGCGCAGGCGCTGCTGCGCTGGTTCTGCCTGGGAATGATGCTGCGCGTGGTGGCCTGGCCGATGGGCTATATCGTGCTGGCCAAGGGGGCGGAGCGGCCGTTCTTCTGGACCGAGGTCGCGGCGGCGGTGGTGCAGGTGGGGCTGGCGGCCCTGCTGGTGCCGTGGATCGGGGTGGACGGCGCGGGACTGGCCTTTGTCGGGCTTTATGTGTGGCACACGGTGATCATCTATTTCGTGGCGCGGGGGCTGAGCGGGTTTCGGTGGAGCCGGGGCAATATGGTGCTGTCGCTGGCCTATGTCGGGGCGACGCTGGTGACGATGGCCGGATGCTTCTTCCTCGACTTCTGGGTGGCGACGGGGATAGGCGCGGTGCTGGCTGCGGCGACGGGGCTCTATTCGCTCAGGGAAGTGCTGTCGCTGGCGCCGGAAGTGGTGCCCAAGGCGTTGCGGCCGCTGGTGCGCAAGGTGCTGGGATAGGCGATTTGTGGGGTGTGCGCTTTTTCTTGCGGTTTTTTGGGTGTTTTTGGGTTTCTGAATTCAGTTAAATTATTGAAATAAAATGATATTTTTGTGATTGGCTGGTCGCAAATCGTTAAATTTCGACTCAATTTCGGGTAATCTTTGGCCATCTTTTGCGGGTTTTGCGGACTTTTCGATGCATTTGGGGGCATGTCCGTTTGAAGAGGTTCTTCAGCGGTGGCTGAGGTTGCGCGGATGCGCAGCGCTTTCAGGCTAGGCCGGTTTCGGGGGAGGGGGATTAGTTCCCCGGAGGGGACTGGCCGGCGATCATCTGCAGGACGATGGGATAGACGAAGGCTATGTCCTGGTCGGCCTGGCGGGGGTCGATGAGATCGTGGGGGAGCTGGCGGGCTTCGGGGAGGTTCTCGACATCGACCTGGCGGCCCTCGGCGCGCCAGGCATCGGCGACGCGGCGGATGAAGGCGTTGCTGACGGCGGTATCGGCGTCGTTGACGAGAAGTCCGAGATTCTGCGCCCTGGCGGCTTCGCGGCGGGCGCTGTCATCGATCGCCTGGCCGAGCCGCATGATCTGCGCGACGGCATGGGTGGCGTAACGCGGATAGGCGTAATCCATTTCCTCGGAGGGGAAGGGCTCGAGCGGGTTCCACCAGACCATGATGTTGGGGGCCGCCAGCATCAGGCTGGCCGCGGCGTGAGCGGCCCATGGCGGCACGACATGCGGGCTGAAGAACGGAGCGATCGAGACGGTGTTGCCGGCATCGGCGCGGTACTGGCCGGACCAGGCGACCATGGTGCCACCGGCGGAGAGGCCGGCGACGACGACTTCATCGCCGAGGCCCTGCGCGAGATCGATGGATTCGTTGGTGGTCGCGACGAGCTGTTCGGCGGTGAGGTCGGCGAGGGCGGTGGTCATGGGATCGGCCATGCCGTGGCCGGGCAGGCGCGGAATGTAGACGTTGTAGCCCTGGTCGAAGAGCTGCTGGCCGAGAACGTCGATCTGGGCCGGGCAATTGGTGAGGCCGTGAAAGAAGATGACGGCGCGTTTGACCTTGCTGCCATGGGTCAGGAGGCTCGAATGGCAGCGCGGGTGGAGATCGAGCTGGGCCTCGCGGGCCTTGACGGCATCGAAGGCGGCCAGCGCCGCGGGATAGTCGGCGGCGGGGTGGCTGCTTGCGGGATCGAAGGTGAGCGGCTTGGTGTCGAGCGGCCAGATCGAGGCGATGCTGAACGTGCCGGCGAGCGCGACGAGGAGCACGACCGCGACGGTGCCGGTGACGCGCAGGAGGGTGCGGATGAAGCCGCGACGGCGGCGCTGCTCCTTGCCCAACGCTGCTGCCTGTGGGAAGCGGCGGCCCTGTGCCCAGGCGATAGCGGCGCCGATGACGGCCATGAGGATGATGGCGGCAAAGCCGGTGGTGAGAAGCGTCAGGCCGCTCAGCAACAGGATGTGCTGGAGGCGCTCGGCTATGGTGCCCGGCTCGCCCGCCTCCTGCCAGTTGCGCTGGAAGATTTCTGCGAGAGCGATGACGACGGGATAGGAGAAGACGGCGACATAGGTGCCGGCAACGGCGCCGCGCCAGAGCGTGAACTTGTGGGTGCGCGAGACGAGGCGCCACCAGATGAAGCAGCCGACGGCGAAGACGCCGATGAAGAGCGTCAGCCAGGTGACCTGACCATCGTCGTTGCTGAAGATGGTGCTGACATCGATGCCCACCAGCGGCACCGCCACGAGCGCGCAGAGCGCGAAGGCGAGGCCGGCTCCGATATTCCAGGGCGCGTAGCGCGGCGTGCTCGCCGCGGACTGCTCTGACGCCATCTTGGGGCCTCCCTCGTGGATGGCGCGAGTATGGCGCAGGAAAGCCAATCGGGGAATATCCCGTGAAAAGACCGGCACTTATTCGCCATCGCCGTGCGCGGGCTGGCGCGGAGGATGGATTTTAGATATTTCAGTAGCCATATTTGCTTGTGTGGACGCGAGCCACGTCAGCATTCCCGTCTGCAACAGGAGCGGAAATGGCGGAGACTTCAAGCGCCAGGAAAGGCAAGACGGGAGCGTCTGGCGAGAAGCAGCAATCCCTTGTCGAGCAGGCCTATGAGCGGATCAAGGAGAAGGTGATCACCCTTCACTTCCTGCCCGGGCAATATCTCAACGAGGCGGCGATCTGCGCTCAGCTCGATCTCGGGCGGACGCCGGTGCATCAGGCGCTCCAGCGCCTGCACCTGGAAGGACTGGTGGAAGTGCTGCCGCGCAAGGGCATTATCGTCCAGCCGGACAGCCTCGCCGAAATCCTCAAGATTTTGGATTCCCGCCTGACGGTGGAGCCGGAACTGGCCCGCTCGGCGGCGCGCCGGGTGGCGGCGGGCGAAGTGTCCGAGGACGAACTCGAGAAGCTGCGGGCCATCGCCACGGCGACCGACGCCAATGTCGAGCCGCCCGATATCGCGGCCTTTACCAGCAATGACCGCTGGTTCCACCGCGAGATCGCGACGCTTTCGGGCAATACGATGATGGGCGATTTCGCGCGGATGCTGCACGAGCGCTCGACGCGGTTCTGGTATCTCAATCTCTGGCAGACGATCGATGTGGGCGCTACCAACCGGCAGCATGCGCAGATCGCCGATGCGGTGGTCGCGGGCCGGGAGGAAGAGGCGGGCGATTTCATGCAGGCGCATATCAAGGCGTTGCGGGATCGGCTGGAAAAGCTGCAGGCGGGGGCTCCGGTGCCGGGGCGGTTTCCGGCGGAGTAGGGGGCTCGTTCTGTTTTTTGGGCGGGCTTTGGTGACCTGATTTCGCGGAAGCGGAGGAGTGGGGCTACCCCCACCCCTGTCCCCTCCCCGCAAGGGGGAGGGAGACCACTACGCGCGGACGGTGTTTGGGGCTTTCCCCCTCCCTGGCCCTCCCCACAAGGGGGAGGGTGGGTGTCTTTGGCGAAATCGAGCAGCAAACTCCACCCTCCCCCTTGTGGGGAGGGCTAGGGAGGGGGTGCCAGGGGCGCTGACCTTCCCTTTCCACACGCCCGCCACTTACCGCTTGGCTTTTCGCATCACGTGAAATATCATCTAAAGCGAAAGTTGATATTTAGGTGACTCGTGGCCAACGACGGACTTCCAGTGACGCCCCCGGGCATGCCCTCTCTCGAGGAGATTTTGATCCAGTCGAACGACATGCCCTGGCGGGCAAAGTCGCTCAAGGGCGTGCATGAGAAGATGCTGTGGCGCGACGATGCGACCGGCGCTTCGGTCGCCCTGATCAAGTTCGAGAAGGGCGCCAGCATCCCGACGCCGCACCTGCATGCGTCCAACCAGATGATGTTCTGTCTCTCGGGCCATTACGAATACACCAAGACGGGCGTGACGCTCAAAGCCGGCTCGTTCTACTGCAACCCCAAGGGCAATGTGCACGGGCCTACGGTCGCTCACGAAGACACTGTCGTCGTCGAGATCTATGACGGCCCGCACTATCCCGTGCGTCCGGACTGGTACGACAATGACGAGGATGCCCGCTGATGACCAACGCTCCCAACGAGCCGGTTTCGGCCGAGGCGCTGGCCAAGGCCGTCGCTGCGATCTTTGAAGGTTGCGGCGTGGCGCCGGAAGCCGCCGCGATCGTCGCCGAGGACCTGGTTGCCGCCGATATCGAAGGCGTCGCCTCCCATGGCGTGATGCTGGTGCCGATGTATGTCGAGCGCCTCAAGGCCGGTTCGGTCGCCAAGGGCTCGCAGGGGCAGGTCGTCTCGGACAATGACGCCGCCGTCGTGATCGATGCCGGCGACGTGCTCGGCCAGCTCACCGCCCGCCAGGCAGTGGCCATCGCCGTCGAGCGCGCCAGGAAGTTCGGCATGGCGACCGTCGCCGTGCGGAACGCCTTCCATTTCGGTACGGCCGGGCGCTATGCGCGCATGATGGCCGATTCAGGCGCGGTGGGCATCGTGATGTCCAATACGCGTCCGCTGATGCCGGCCACCGGTGGCGCGCAGCCGCTGACGGGCAACAATCCGCTGGCCATCGCCGTGCCGAGCGCGGGCGAGTTCCGGCCGGAAGTGGACATGGCGCTTTCCGCCGTGGCCATGGGCAAGATCCGCAATGCCGCCGCTGCCGGCCAGTCCATCCCCGAGGGTTGGGCAGCCGACAAGGAAGGCGCGCCGACCACCGATCCGCAGAAGGCCATCGAAGGCATGCTGCTGCCGGCTGCCGGCCCCAAGGGTTTCGGTCTCGCCTTCATGGTCGACCTGCTGACCGGCGGGCTTTCGGGCGGCAATATCGGCGCCGAGGTCAATGGCCTCTACGGCAACATGGCAACGCCCTATCGCTGCTCGAACGTCTTCATCGCCATCGATGTCGGACACTTCGTGCCTGAGGAGCAGTTCGAAGGCCGGGCCAAGTCGGAGCTCGATCGTGTTTCGGCTTCGCGCCGCGCGCCTGGTGTCGAACGCGTGTTCGCGCCCGGCGAGCTCGCCTATGCCGCCCGCACTGGCGCCAATGGCCGCGCTAAAGTTTCACCCGCCGCCTGGAAAAGCCTGGTCGAGACGGGTGCCTCACTGGGCGTCGACGTCCAGTCTTACTTCTAAAAAGGAAGCAAAATGAAAGAGCAGATTACCAGCGACAAGCTCGCAAAGCCGAATGGTCACTTCTCGCAGGCGACCACGATCGAAGCGAAGGGCAAGCTGGTCTTCATCTCGGGTATGACGGCTCGCAAGGCCGATGGCACCATTGCCGGTATCGGCGATGTGGAAGCCCAGACCCGTCAGGTCTGCGAGAACCTCAAGGCGGCGGCCGAGGCTGCCGGCGGCGGGCTCGAGGACATCGTTCGCGTGGACGTCTATGTCCGCAACATCGAGCACTTCCCGATCATCCACAAGGTCCGCGCCGAGTACTTCAAGGCGCCGGTCCCGGCTTCGACCATGGTCGAGGTCGCCAAGATGGTCAGCCACGAATACCTCATCGAGATCAGCGCCATTGCGGTGCTGCCGAACGGCTAAGAAGAAAAGATGCGTCTTGCTACCGTCAATGTCTCCGGCTCGCCGCGCGTCGGCTTGGTCGAAGGCGAACTGATCCGTCTGCTGCCGGCCCAGGAGGGTGACATGGTCACCCTCATCGGGCGGGGCAAGGCCGAAATCGAGCGGCTGGTGAAAGCCTCGCCGCTCGACACGATTCCCTTGGCCGATGCCAAGCTGATGGCACCGATCCAGCGTTTCAGCCGCGACGTGCTCTGCACCGGCTGGAACTACTGGGACCATTTTGAAGAAAGCCGCGGCAAGCGCGAGGGACAGGACGTCGACAAGCCCAAGGCGCCGACGTTCTTCACCAAGGGCCCGAACACGGTGATCGGCCCCTGCGACGAGATCGGGCTGGACCCGCATATCTCGGCCAAATGGGACTACGAGGCCGAAGTCGGCATCGTCATCGGCAAGCGTTGCCGCTCCGTCTCCAAGGCCGAGGCGCTGGACTATGTGTTCGGCTATTTCCTCGCCAACGACGTGTCGCAGCGCGACCTGCAGCGCCGCCATGGCGGGCAGTGGCTCAAGGGCAAGAGCATCGACAAGACCATGCCGATCGGCCCCTTCATCGTCACCGGCGATGAACTGGACGTGCCCGAGATCACGCTGGAGCTGACCCTTAACGGCCAGACCATGCAGAGCGCCAAGCTCAAGCAGATGGCGTTCCCGATTGCCGAGCTGGTGGCCGAACTCTCGTTCGGCATGACGCTGGAGCCGGGCGACATCATCATCACCGGCACGCCTTCGGGCATCGGCAATGCGCGCGAACCGGCGATTTTCCTGAAACCGGGCGACGAGATGGTCGTTTCGGGCACGGGGCTGGGCCAGTTGCGCAACCGCGTGGTCGAGGCCGACCTTCACGGAACGACCGATATCCCTTCGATGAGCGAGACCAAATGAAAGCAACGTTCGATGCCACAGGCGATGTGATCGTCATTACCGGCGGGGCCAACGGCATCGGACGGGCCCTGGCGCTGACGGCCTCCAAGGCCGGTGCGCAGGTCGTGGTCTGCGACATGAATGAAGACGCGATGGCGAGCCTTCGGGCCGAAGCGCCCGCCATTGCCACCCGCAAGCTCGACGTCTCCGACCGCGCGGCGGTGTTCTCGACCTTCGAGGGCATCGAAACCGAGTTCGGACATATCGACGGGCTCGTCTGCGGCGCCGCGATCCAGCCGCGCACCAATATCCACGAGATGGACCCTTCCGAATGGGAGAAGGTCATCGGGGTCAACCTCAATGGCGTGGTCTGGTGCTACCAGGCGGCCATCGGCGGCATGATCGATCGCCGCCGCGGCTCCATCGTGGCCTTCTCTTCCGGTCTCGCCCATCAGGGCTGGGCCAAGGCCTCGGCCTATGCGGCGACCAAGGCGGGCCTCATCGCCTTCCTCAAGAGCGCCGGCAAGGAAGTGGCCGAGCACCGGGTCAAGGTCAACGTGATCTGGCCGGGCGTCATCGACACTCCGCAATACCGCAACGCCAATCCGGGCGCGGAAGGCGACAGCTGGAAGAACACGCTGGGCGTCGGTTCGCCCGAAGACGTGGTGGGGCCGCTCATGTTCCTGCTCTCGGACGCCGCGACGATGAGCGCGTCGGTGCTGAGCCGCGACATGGCCTACACACGTAATGAAGAATAAAACTCTCTAGAGGAAAGCCATGAAGCCAGTTCTGGTTGTCGGGGCGGGTCCGGTGGGTCTGATGACCGCGCTGGCGCTCAAATTCTACGGCATCGAATTCCGCTCGTTCGAGGAAGACAATGCCTTCTCGTCCGACACCAAGGCCGGCACGATCCTGACGCGCACGGTGGAAGCCTTCCGGCGCTATGGCGTGGACAAGGCCGTGCTCTCAAAGGCCCTGCGGCTGGACGAGATCGGCGAGATCGAGCGCGCAACCAACCAGCGTCGCGCATCGGTGATGACCGAGAATCTCTTTGACGAGACGCGCTTTCCGTTCGTGCTCAACATTCCCCAGCATCACCTGGAGCCGATTTTGGCGCAGGGGCTGGAAGACCTGCCGGAAGGCTGGGTGAACCTGCGCCACAAGCTCATCGATTTTACCCAGAACGAGGACGGCGTCGTCGCCCGCTTCGAGACGCCCGAGGGTATCAAGGAAGTCGAGGGATCTTACCTCCTCGCCTGCGATGGCGGCCGTTCGACGGTGCGCACGCAGCTGGGGATCGAGGTCGAGGGCGTGTCGCTGGACGTGCGCTACATGCTGGTCGACATCAAGGTCGATCTCGACAAGGCCAATCCGCGTGACTACCCGTACCTGGCCTATTTCGCCGATCCGGCGGAGTGGATGATCCTGGTGCGCCAGCCCCATTGCTGGCGGTTCCTGTTCCCGCTGGCGCCGGGGGCCGAAGAGGCCACGCGCGAGGAATTGGAAGCCAAGGTGCGCCACTTCGTGGGCGACGTGACTTCGCTCGAAGTGCTCAACACCGTCATCTATCGCGTGCATCACCGCATTGCCTCCAAGTGGCGCAATGACCGCGTGTTCCTGATGGGCGACGCCGCCCACCTCATCACCCCGATGTGGGCGCTGGGGCTCAATACCGGCGTGCTCGACGCCATCAACCTGCCGTGGCGCCTGGCATGGGTGCTGCGCGGCTGGGCCGACGACAGCCTGCTCAACGGCTATGAGCGCGAGCAGCAGCCGCTGGCCGCGCACGGCTCGGGCGAAATGGCCGAAGCCGCGCGAAAACTCATGGGCGGGGAGACTGGCGAGGCCAAGGCCATGTCGGGTACCGACTGGGCCAATGCCATGACCCGCTCGCTCCTGGGCGTGAAGGTGGATGCCGAAGGCGCCGGGGACTGGTCGATCGTCAAGACCGAGCGCACCAACCTGCGCGTCGGCGATCGTATCGCCGACATGCCGGTGTTCGACGGGCAGGGTGGGCGGACTTACCTCCACGACCTTTGCGACGACAGCTTTGCGGCGCTCTACTTCACCGATGTGCGCCGTCGCCCGGACATTCCGGCGGACACGCTGCCGGGGCTCAAGAGCTATGTGGTTTCGCGCTGGGACGCGCCGCTGGATTCCGGTTTTCGCGATCGCGCGTTGCTCGATATTGGGAACAAAGTGCGCGACAAGCTGGGGCTGGGCGAAGACGTCGTGGTGCTGCTGCGCCCGGACGACCATGTGGCGGCGATCCTGCCCATGGCCAGCGCTGACATCGAAGGCCTCTACAAGACCATTATCGGACGGAAGTGATGACCGAAGGTATTCTGCTCGACGTTCATGCGCATCTGATCCCGGTGGTGGAAGACCGGCTCGCGGCCATCGAGGGCGTGAGCTGGGATGGCGAGGCCATGATCATCGACGGGCACAAGGTCGGCATGAAGCCGATCTTCAAGCCCGAGGCGCTCAAGAAGTGGATGGGCGAGAACAAGGTGGAGCATGCCTTCATCTCGGCTCCGCCGCCGCTCTACAGGCAGCAGCTTCGCGGAGACGAGGCGCGGGCCTGGGCCGCCTATATCAATGACGGGCTGGACGCGATTGCGGCGGAGTCTGACGGGACGCTGAGCGCACTGGTGCACCTGCCGACCGAGGACCCGGAAATCGCGATCGCCATCGCGCGCGATTACACGGCCAGGGGCCACAACCTCTTTGCCATGCCCGCCGGGACCGGCGACGAGCGTACGCTTGGCATGGCCGAGTTCGAGCCGCTCTGGCAGGTGCTCGATGCCGCCGGGGCGTTCGTGTTCTTCCATCCGGGCGAATGCGGGGACGGACGGCTCAAGTCGTTCTATCTGACCAATCTCCTCGGCAATCCTTATGAGAGCACGGTGGCGCTGGGTCACCTGATCTTTGCCGGCGTGCTCGAGCGCTATCCCAACATCATGCCGTGCTTCGCCCATGGCGGGGGCCTGCTGCCGATGGTGGCGGGGCGGTTCGAGCGCGGCTTCGATACGGCGCGGCCGGGGGTGGATACCTCCAGGGCCGCACCCTCCAAGGTCATCCCCGGCATCTATGTCGATTGCATCTGTCACAGCGAAGCCGCTTCTATCCATGCCGAGGCGACGTTTGGGGGCGAGCGTGTGGTGTTCGGCTCCGACTGGCCCTTCCCCATGGGGTTGGTCGAGCCGTACACCCAGCTTGCAGCCTACGCGCCGGAGCGCCGGCAACGCTATTTCCAGACCAACCCGGCAGCGCTGCAGGCGCGCCTCAAATCCAAGGAGTGAGCATGTCCGAAACGGGAATGCCGGAAGGCACCAAGCTCGGTACGATCGGTGACGAAGTCATCTTCGAGAACGACACGATCCGCGTCTGGAAGCTGGAGCTGCAGCCGGGGGAAATCCAGGCGTGGCATCAGCATGACCTGCCGTATCTGGTCGTGCCGTTGACCGAGGGCGACAATGTCATGCGCTTCGCGGACGGGCGCCTCAAGCCGACGGCCGAGAAGCCGGGCGAAGCGCTCTGGCGCGAGCCGGGCATGCCGCACGAGCTCGAGAATGTCGGCACCGCGCGCTACGCCAATATCCTGGTCGAGTTCAAGAGCGTGGTGAAACCCGCCTGAGGCAGCAATGCCGCGGAGGAGAAACGTGCCGTCCCCGAGAGGGGGCGGCATTTTTATTTGGGGCAATGAGCTTGTGGCCTTCCCCCTCCCTGGCCCTCCCCACAAGGGGGAGGGTGGGTGTCCTTGGCCAGATCGAGCAACAAACCCCACCCTCCCCTTGTGGGAAGGGCTAGGGAGGGGGTGAGCCAGGGGTGCTGAGGTTGGGGCTTACCCCCACCCCTGTCCCCTCCCCGCAAGGGGGAGGGAGACGTGCTGGCTTGTTTCGTGTCTCAGCCACGGAACAACTCGGGCCGGAGAGTCGGGGCTATTGCACCGGGCAGTGTGAGTGGAGGGATCCGTAGGCCCCGGGTCTTCGCCCGGGGAAGTGCGGTGGGGGTGGCGAGAGGCATGGCGCTCGTGGGCGACGCCGTTGCTCAAAAGTGCGGAGCCTTGAGCCTTCCCCCTCCCTAACCCTCCCCACAAGGGGGAGGGGGGTGTCTTTGGCCCAGATCGAGCAACAAACCCCACCCTCCCCCTTGTGGGGAGGGCTAGGGAGGGGGTGAGCCACAGGCTCGTCCCGGTTTGCCCAAAACAGAAACGCCGCCCCGGAGGGCGGCGTCGTGGTGTCGGTCGGAACCCTTAGTTCGCTTCCGGAAGGATACCCGGCTCGGGCAGGAAGCCCGGCACGTAGATGTCTTCGACCTTGAGCTTGTCGCCGTAGATTTCGACGTTGTTGTTCATGAAGTCGAAGGTAGCGGCCATCTTCTCGGGGAGGATGTGGCCGAAGCCGTTGGCCTTGACGTCGTCGTTGATGGCGATCTTTTCGAGGAGGTCGATTTCCTCGCGGACGATGGCCGGATCGAGCGACTCGACGTGCTTGACCATGATCTCGGTGGCCTCGTCGCGATGGGCCATCGTGTACTGCCAGCCCTTCATGGCGGCGCGGACGAAGCCCTTGACGGCGTCGGGATTGGACTCGAGGAAGGTCTTATTCACCCCGATCGAGTTCGAGTAGATGTCGAGGCCGAGGTCGGGCGCGAAGAGGCAGACCGGCTGCTTGTCGGGCGCGGCGCGCTTGATGGCCGGGCCGGACATCAGGAACTGGTCGACGCCTTCGATCTGGCCGGCGGCGAGCATCGGCACGCGGGCCGAGGCGTCGACGTTGACGATTTCGAGCTTGGAGGCGTCCAGGCCATTCATGTTCATGATGGCGCGCCAGATCTGGGGCAGGAAGGAGGCCGAGGACGAGCCGAACTTGAGGCCTTCGAGCTGCTTGGGTTCGGTGACGTTGGCGCCCGGATTGAGCGAATAGACGCAGTAGGGAGCCTCGACATAGGCGCCAGCCACGATCTTGATGTCGCCGCCGGCGGCGCCCGAAGCCACCAGGCTCGGCACGTCGATGAAGCCGATGGGCGCGAGGCCGGTCACGACGCCGCGGATGGCGTCAGCGGTGCCCTTGGACGGAAGGATCTCGACGTCCAGGCCCTCTTCGGCGAAATAGCCCTTGTCCAGCGCGACATACCAGGGAGCGTGACGCCCCAGGCTGATGAAATCGAGCATGAAGGTGACTTTGGTATTGTCGGCGAGGACCGGCGTGGCGGCCAGGCCGGAGAGTGCGGCGAGCACCCCGACGAATTTACGCAGCATGTGTTTTCTCCCTTTTTCCTCGCAGGTGCGTGCCCCCGACGGAAAGGTCTCTGAGGTCTTGTTGACCATAAGAACATCATAAGATATTTCAGGAGACATGCAAGCTGATCTAGCAGCTTCGGCGCCCCTTTTCGCGCCTGCTTTGCTGCAGTTCCGGCCGAAAGGGGTATGATGGCCTTTGTTGAAATTACCAATGTCCGGAAAGTCTTCGGCGGCTCCGGCCGCGAAGTCGTTGCTCTGGACGAGGCGAACCTGACCTTCGATGAAGGCGAGTTCGTCGCTCTGCTGGGCCCAAGCGGGTGCGGCAAAACCACCCTGCTCAAGATCGTCTCGGGCCTGATCCCCAAGACTTCGGGATCGGTGACGGTGGCCGGCAAGGAAGTGACCGGCCCGTATTCGGACTATGGGTTCGTATTCCAGCAGCCCAGCCTCATGCCCTGGCGCACCGTGCGCGAAAACGTGCTGTTTCCGATGGAAATCCTCGGGCGCAAGGATGCGCAGGCGCTCAAGCGCGCCGACGAGCTGCTGGCGCTGACCGGGCTCTCCTCCTTCGCCAATTCGCGCCCGCATGAGCTTTCGGGCGGCATGCAGCAGCGCGTTTCGCTCTGCCGCGCGCTCATCCACAAACCCCGGCTGCTGCTCATGGACGAGCCGTTCGGCGCGCTCGACGAATTCACCCGGCTGGAGATGAACGATCTGCTGCTCAAGGTGAAGGACGAGACCAAGGCCTCGGTGCTGTTCGTGACGCACTCGATCTCGGAAGCGATCTATCTGTCGGACAAGGTCGTGGTGTTCTCGCGCCGGCCGGCCCGCGTGCATCTCGAGTTCAACGTGTCGCTGCCGGGCACCCGCAGCCAGGCCACGCGCTTCACCCCCGAATTCACCGAGGCCGAACGCCGCGCCAGCGAAGCGCTGGGCCTGCTGGGACACTGACCATGAACGACACCTTTTCGCGCATCGCCTATCCTCTCCTCGGCGTCGTCATCATCCTCGCCCTCTGGTCGGCTGCCTGCCACATCTTCAAGGTGTCGCCGGCCGTGCTGCCGCCGCCCGAAGACGTGGCCGTGGCGTTCGTCAAATGGTTCCCGTTGCTGCTCAAGGAAGGCTGGGTGACCCTACAGGAGACCGTGCTCGGATTCCTGCTGGCGCTCGTCGTCGGCATTCCGCTGGCGGTGGCCATCGCCAATTCGCGCGCGCTCAACCTGATGTTCTATCCGCTGCTGGTCGGCCTGCAATCGGTGCCCAAAGTGGCGCTGGCGCCGATCGTGCTGGTGTGGCTGGGCACGGGGCTGGAATCCAAGCTCGCCATCGTCTGGCTGGTGGCGTTCTTCCCGATCATCATCGATACGGCAGCGGGCCTGCGCGCAACGCCGCGTGAGCTGATCGAGCTGGCGCGCAGCCTCAAGGCCTCGCCCTGGCAGGTGTTCTACAAGGTGCAGTTCCCGGCGGCGCTGCCGTTCGTGCTGACGGGCGCCAAGGTCGCCATCACGCTGGCGGTGATCGGCGCGGTGATCGGCGAGTTCATGGGCGCTTCGAGCGGGCTGGGCTACCTGCTGCTCTCGGCCACCTCGCAGCTCAATACGCCGCTGGCCTTCGCCGCGCTCTTCGCTCTCTCGTTCCTGGGCCTGGGCGTCTACGCGATCATCGAGATCATCGAGGTGATGCTCGGACGCTGGCTGCCGCCCAAGCCCGCAGGGCATTAAGGCGCGGAGCGGGGAAGTTCCCGGCCCGTCCCGGTCGCAACCGGGGCGGGCCGTTTCAATTTGAGGAAGGGCCCCAGCCAGGGCAGGCGCGCGGCGATGCGTTCGCGAAGGAACAGGTAGAAATAATCGTTCGTCATGATGTGACGGTAATTGCGCTTGAAGGCGGTCTCGCCGAAGAGCAGCCACGGCTTGTTGGTGCCGGTATAGTGGACGACCCGCGGATCGAGCGCCTCGTGCGAGGGCGTGGGGTTCTGGAGGTTCCACATGGGCTCAAGAACGAGCCAGTTGTTGCGCAGTGCGATGTTGAGGATGTCCTGGTCGTAGTAGACCGAGGCGAATTCCTCTGCCGAGAGCCGAGCCTTTGCCGTGGCCACAGGATCGATCGCGGCGAGGCGCCGGGTGTCGATGACCATGAGGCCGGCGTTAAAGAAGGGCTCGGTGGTGTCGTAATAGGGCTTGGGCCGGAAATCGCGCCCGGTCTGGAAGCCGGTGCCGTAGGGGTCGAGGACGGCGGCGATCGGGTAATCGCCGAGGTCGAGATCGTAGAGCGCCTCGATGGGCGCGCGGACCATCATGTCGCAGTCGATGTAGATCAGCCGCTCCACCGTCCCGGGCACGATGTCCGTGAGGAAGAGGCGGATATAGACCATGGGGCTGAAATTGAGGTGCCGGTGCTTGACGGGCGGCAATTGCCGCACGCGGTCCATGAGGGCGCCGTCGCTTTCGAGATCGTAGAATTCGAGCGCGGCGCCGTATTCGGCGGTGATGGCTGTCAGCGCCTGCCGGTGATCCTCGCCCAGGCCCATATGCATGAGGTGGAAGACGATATTGGCGCGGCGGCGCGAGACGATGCAGATCGAGCGCATGGTCGCATAGGCCGGAGCCCAGTAGCGGTCATCGAACGTCAGGGCAATGTGGATCGGGTCGCGGTGCGACGTGTCCTGGGGCATCGGGTTCTCGGCGCGGAATGGTCCCGCGAACCATTACGGGCTGGGCACTAAAATGCCAACCCTGCGGCGGTCATTGCATGCCGTCGCGCAGTTCCTTCTCATTGCGGCGCATGCGCAGGTGCTGCTCCATGGCGCGGAACCAGTAATCCTTTTCACGGCCCGCCGGACGCCCATCCTGCTCCCACATGAAGTAGGCCGTATCGCGGACGGCCTGCTCGAATTCAGGGTCTCGCCAGACGGAATCGTCGGAATGGGGATCGTCGCTCATCGTCTTCTCCGCAACTACGCCAACAACCCCGGAAGCGGGGCTGCGGTTCCGTTGCGGATGGCGGGAACCATGCGATGGGCCGGTCGGTTTCTATAGCCTGGCGGCGCGCGTCAACCGGCCACGGCGGAGAAGAGGAACAGGGCAATTTTGCCGGTTTCCTGTCCTGGCCAACGAATTGGCAGACGAGCCTCTGACCCGCCCGCGCCGCGCCCCAGCCTGAACAGGAGAGCATCATGCCTCGTGGCGACAAATCCAATCATACCGACAAGCAGGAACGGAAGGCCGATCACATCGCGAAGGGCCATGGAAAGCGCGACGTTTCCGAGAACGAAGCGGAGCTGCGCGCCTGGGCAACCGCCAGCAAGGAGAGCGGCGGCGCCAGCAAATCCGGCGCGAGCCGCAAGGAGATGGACACGCACGTGTCGGCCAAAAGCGGCGGCGAGATCGGTGGCAAGGCTTCGGCCAGCAGGCCGGCAGCGCAGCGCTCGACCTCAGCCAAGAAGGCGACGGCCACGCGCAAGCACAACGCCGAACATCACGCGCACCATTAGGAGGGCAACATGCCGGTCACGCACCGCATCAGGTTCAATATCCTCTGCAAGGATCTCAGCGACAGCGCCGCTTTCTACCAGCGGGTATTCGGCATGGTGGAGACCGAAACCCATGGTTGGCTGCGGGTCTTTTCCCTGCCGGGCGAGACGCGGCTCGAACTGGGGCTGATCGATGAGGTCAGCGAGTTCGTGCCGCGCGGCGCGCGGGGGATCGTCGAAGGCGCCTACATCACCTTCGTGATCGAGGACGTGGTCGCGGCCGTGCATGCCGCTCATGCCGAAGGCGTCGAGATCGTCGAGGATGCAAGGGGCTTCGGGAACGCGGTTCACGCCGTGATCCGCGACCCCAACGGCATCGTCATCGACCTCTTCACGCCCGAGGCGGCGGTGCAGATGCCGCCCTCCGAACTGCTGGCCGGCTAGAGGCCGAGGAACGTCAGCATCACGAAGGTGGCGAAGAGCACGAAGTGCGTCATGCCTTCGATGGCGTTGGTCTCGCCATCGGAGAGATTGATGGCGGCCACGATGAGCGTGATGAGCACCATGATGGTCTGCACCGGGGTCATGGCCATGACGAAGGGCTGACCCGAAAAGAGCGCGATGGCCTCCATGACCGGCACCGTGAGGATGACGGTCGATAAAGATGCGCCGAGCGCGATGTTGATCACCGCCTGCATGCGGTTGGCCAGAGCTGCCCGCAGGGCGGTGAGGATTTCGGGCGCGGCCGAGATCGAGGCGACGACCACGGCGGCGAGGGCAGGCGGGGCACCCGAGCCTTCGAGGCCCTTGTTGAACAATCCGGACATGACTTCGGCGAGCAGGCCGATGAGCACGACGCCGCCGATGAGGAGTGCGACCGAGGCGCCGGCGGGACTATCCTCGTGCTCGCTCTCGCCGCCTCGCGACTTGGGATAGGCGTAGCTGAAGAAATAGGAATGGACGCCCACCTGCTGGCGCAGGAAGAGGACGTAGAGCGCCGCCATCGCGCCGATGGTGAACAGCGAATAATAGTGCCATTTGTCGCCGGGGATGAATTCGGGGACCATCATGGAAATGCCCATGGCGGTGAGGATCATCACCACATAGGTGCGGCCGGAATCGTCGTTATAGGGCTGCTCGCCGAAGCGGTAGCCGCCAATGATGGCGGCGAGGCCGAGGATGCCGTTCACGTCCAGCATCACGGCCGAATAGATGGTGTCGCGTACGAGGGTGGGCGAGGCGACGTTGAGCATCAATATGCCCAGCACCAGCACTTCGACGGCGACGGCCGAGAGGGTCAGGATCATGGTGCCGTAGGGGTCACCGACCTTGGCGGCGAGGATTTCGGCGTGGTGGGCGACGCGGACCGAGGCCATGACGATGGTGGCGATGAGCACGGCGGCGGCGAGCAGGGAGGCGACGCTGCCGGCCTCCATGATCTGATGCTCGAAATTGAAGGCGATAAGGCCGGCTATTGCGGCAAGCAGGGACGGCCATTCATGGCGCAGGTCTGAGAGCGAGAACGCCTTGGCCATCTCTATCCTCTGGTCTGTATGTTGGTGCGGCGACTATTGCGGGCCGGGTTTGCCTTGGTAGCCGAACTGGTCGAGCAATTGCTGTATCGTACCATCGGCCGCGAGAGAGGAAATGGCGCTATCGACCTGCGAGCGCAGGAAAGCGTCGCGGCTGGATACCAGCGCACCCACCAGCACGAAGGATTGCGCCACCGGGGCGGTGTCGATGACGCGGATGCCGGCCTTGGCCGGATCGCCGCCGACGGCGCGGCCGAGGGATGGACCCCAGAGGATGATGCCGCCGAGCGTGCCATCCTTGAGGCGCTGCACCATCAGCTTGGCATCGGCGTAGGGCAGGCGCCGCCAGCGCTCGGCCTCGGGCAATTGCTGGTTGTAGGTGATGAAGGCGTATTCGCCGATCGAGCCGAGGGCGGTGCCCAGGGTCTTGTCCTTGGGGATATCGGAAAGCTTGTTGTAGCTCGGATCGGTCACCGCCAGCACGAACGGCACCTGCGCGTAGGCGCGGGTGGGCGAGGCCCATTCGGGATAGGGGAAGTTGGGCTGGAGCGAGACGCCGAGGAGGACGTCGCATTCATTGGCCATGACGATCTGCAACTCATCGAAATAACCCTGGGCATCGAGGCCGAAGCCGGAGGGCGCGCGGGTGAACTTGGCGTTGAGGAGTAAAGCCGAGGCGATGGCCATACCGACGGCGTGATCGAAGGGGGCGCCCACGCTCTGCTCATCGAGGCAGAAGGTGATCTGGTCGCCCTGCATGCGCCGCGTGTTGTTCTGCAATTCCTGCGGCAGGCCGCCGCCCTGGGCGAGGGCGCCCGCGCAGGTGGCGAAGAAGAGGACGGCGCTGATGAGAAGGCGCGGGAACATGGCGAACCTTGTGGACTGAGACTGAAACGGGGGGCAGCGCCCCCCGTTCCCATAAAAGTCTGGCGGCCGGCTTACTTGCTGGCCGTCTGCGCGGTGTTGCGCAGCTTGAACACGAAGAGCGAGTTGCCCGAGCCCGACGGCACCGGGATTTCCGGGAACATCGAAGCGGAGCTGCCGGCCTGGGCGGAGAAGCCCGTGGGCACGGCGAGATATTGCTCGCCATCGATCTCGTAGGTCATCGGATAGCCGCCGATCGGAGCATTGAGGCGGGTCTGCCAGAGAACGTCGCCCGTCTCTTCATCCATGGCCATGAGGAAGCGGCCGGCGTCACCCCCGAAGACCAGGCCACCACCGGTGGCGAGGAGCGAGGAGGTGAAGGTCGGGCGCTGCTCATGACGCCACTTGCGGGCGCCATCGGCCACGTTGATGGCTTCCACCACACCACCATTGGTGATGTTGGGCGGCAGCACGCGCGGGCCGAACTTGGTGGCACCCACGGCGTTACCGGCCGTGAATTCGGTGACGGTCGGGGTCACGGTGTTGCAGGCCTCGGCCAGCGGCACGTAGTAGGTCTTGGTGCGCGGGCTATAGGCGCCGGTCATCCAGAGCTTGCCGCCCGAGACCGACGTGCAGACGAAGACTTCCTGGTTGACGGCGGTCGGCACGAGGTCGTTGTTGAGCGTTACCTTGCCTTCGGCATCGATGCTCTTGACGACGTTCTGGTAGACGGTGTCGCGCGACCACAGGTATTTGCCGGTATCGCGGTCGAGACCGAAGGCGATGCCGTCCTTGCCGGGCACGGTCACGAGGAGGTGCTTGGCGGCGTCGCCCTCACCCTCGTCGACGAGGATACGCTCGAACGGGCTGTCCAGGTCCCAGTTGTCGGCGGGCAGGTGGGAGAAGTTCCACTTGCGCTCGCCGGTATCGGCATCGAGGGCCAGGGTGTTGTTGGTGTAGAGCACCGGGCCGTCACCCGAGCCGCGGATCAGCTGGGAATAGGGGCCGGGCATGCCCACGCCCCAGAAGGTGGTGTTGGTGCGCGGATCGTAGGAGCCCGTGGTCCAGGGCGTGCCGCCCCAGCGGTTTTCGGGCGGGACACCGCCCCAGGAGGCTTCCTGCTCGGGGTTCTTGGGATCGTCGATCGTGTTGAAGCGCCAGATCTCCTTGCCGGTCTTGGCGTCGTGCGCGGCGATGAAGCAACCACCCGCGGTGCCGGCGATCGAGCAGCCGGAAATGGCCGAGATGATCTTGTCGTTCACGATCAGCGGGCCGACGGTATAGCTGTAGCCCTTCTGGGTGTCGTAGACCTGCGTTTCCCAGGCGACCTTGCCGGTGGCGGCATCGAGCGCCACGAGCTTGGCATCGGCGGTGGCGACAATGACCTTGTCGTCATAGAGCGCGATGGAGTTCTTCTGGCGGCGGGCCTGGTTGAGCTGGTAGCCCCAGGAGGCCGGCAATTGCGGCAGGACGTGCCGGTATTCCCAGACGAGGTCGCCGGTCTTGGCGTCCAGCGCCTGGATGATGTTCTGGTTGGTCGAGAGGAACATCATGCCGTCATGCACCAGCGGAGCGGCTTCCTGCTGGCCGTCGGCCGCCATGGGCCAGGCCCAGGCGAGCTCGAGGTTCTTGACGGTATCCTTGTTGATGAGGTCGAGCGGGCTATAGCCCTGGTTGTCGACCGTGCGGCGCCAACTGATCCATTCCTCGGGCGGTGGATTGAGGATCATGTCGTTGGTCACGGGCTTGTAGGCACGGGGCGCGGCAGGCGTGGCGGCAGCATCCTGCGCGAATGCGGGCAGACTCATCGCCGACAGGGCGGTAAAGGCCAGCAGGGTCGTCAGACGGAGTGTCATCAGGGGTCTCCCAAAATGGTTTCTAGCCACGGCGGTCCGAGAAGGCCGTCGATTGCGCCGGCGACCATCCGCCGGCGTCACGGTCACGGATTGGCAGCGGCGCTGCCCGAGACGACATCCTTGATGGTGCCATCAGTTTGCTTGGTCGGCAGCGACTTGCCCCAGGTGAAAGCCTGCGGCACAGGCGCGGCATTGGCCGTTTCGGTGGTGGCGTCGGCCGCCGGAGCGGCGGCGCCGGCATTGGCGGCGGCAGCCTCGGTGAGGTTGATGGCGCCGAGCACGGTGGGATCGGCGGTCAGTTCCTCGCTGCCGGCGGCAAGGCCGTTAGCGCTCAAAATATAGGCCAGAATATCGACATAGACCGCCTCACCCAGCTTGCCGGGTGCGGTGGGGGGCATGGCGACCGAGAAGTAATCGTAGATGCCGCCGGCAGTGCCCCAGTTGCCCAGGAAATCGACGCCCTTGAGCGCGGGACCAACCCCGCCTTCGAGCTGCATGCCGTGGCAGGAACCACAGTTGGAATTGAATTGGGTCTGCCCTCGCGTGGCCTGCTCGGCGGTGAAGTGCCCGTCAGCCGCGACGGCACCGCCATGCAGGGTCACGCCAGCGGCGAGCGCTGCCAGGCCTGCGATGAGTTTGTTGGGGAATGGCAAGATATCCTCCTACACCAAGGTGAACGCGGCCCCATTGGTGCCGCCCGGAAATCTATTCGCCTTCTAAGTCTCGGACCTTGCTGCATTCCGGTCAACTTCGATTTTCCCAAAATGCCATATAGCGTGAGACTTTTCGGCCCCTGCCGGGAAGGCAAAAGCCTATGCCAAAGCGCTCAGTTCATCAGGAGACGAACCAAGCTCGATTGCAGGGGGCTAAACGCCGACTGAAACGCGCCGGTTCCCAGGATGACGAGAAAAATCAGCATGGCGGGTAATTCGAGTCGGCGGACTTGCGGCATGACCGGCGGATAGGCGGCTTGCAGGAGCAGCGAGCCGGTGAGGCCGGGGAGCGGCAGGGCGTTGAGCAGCACGAACCACAGGCCAAGCCGCTGGGCGGCATCGATCGTGCCGAGGACGGAAACGGCGGCGGTGCCGGTGAGGAGCGTCGAGAGCCAGATGCGGACGGGGGTGAGGATCGGCACGATGGCCAGCACGACGGCGAGGCTCGTGACGTAGAGCACGACGAGACCGAGCCGCCCGCCGCGCAGGGCGCGGTCCTCGATGGGGAGCGGGCGCATCCAGGAGGGTTGGAAGAGAATGGCGGCGACGAGGCCGGGCAGCGAGACATGGGGCAGGGGATTGAGCGTGAGGCGGCCGGAATGGGCCGGGTCGCGATCGCCGAAAAGGGTGGCAAGGCCGGCCAGCGCGAAGCCGTGGACGAGGACCACGATGAGATAGCCCACCAGCCGCGTCATGATCTGGGAGAGGGAGAGGTCGTTGAGGAAATTCACTGCGGCGTCTCCGTGCCCAGTTGCGCGATGGTCTGGATCGGCAGGATGTCGTAGCGGGTTTCGAGCGCGCGGATGAAGCCGTCGCGCTCCATGTCGGCGAGAATGGATTGCAGGCGCTTCTTGAGCGTGAGGTCGCCCTTCCAGAGGCCGTAGCCGAGCGGGTAGCGCGCCGAGGGCGGGGGGAGCCAGGCGACGGTCCAGCCGGGATGGTTGCCGGCAATGGCGCGGGCGCCGAGGCTTTCGGTGATGCCCGCCGCGACGGTGCCGCTGGCAATGGCCTGCTCGAGCGCGGCGGTATTGGGTACGAGTGAGACGGCGACGCCGTATTGGCGCAGCAAGGCGGAAAGGGCCACGCGATCGAGGCCGCCGCCGCCGGGAAGGATGGCGACCCTGGCGCCACGAGGGAGATCGACCGAACCTGCCGAGAGGACGGCCCAGCCGGTTTCGATATCGGTGCTGATGGTTTCGAGGAACGAACGGGTCTGGGCGGAGACCACGACGCCGCCGGCCAGGATCTGGCATTGCGCGCGGTTGATGCGCCAGTTGCGCGGGTTGAAATCCTGGCCGATGGCCGGGTTGACGTTGAGCGTCAGCCCGACCCCCAGGCGCCTGGTCATCTCGGTGAGGACGGCGATATCGAAGCCGCGGTCCTCGCCCTGCATCACGAGCGGTGGATAGGCGGTAGGCACGCAGGCGGTGAGCTGGCCGCGGCGTTCGACCTCGGCGAGGGAGGTGTCGGTGGGGAGGAGGTAAACGAGCGCTATCGGGGCGATGGTGAGGGCCACGATGACGAGGTCGCGCCACATCCGCGAGCGGAAGAAGCCGCCCTGTTCCTGCCGGTCATTGTCGGCGCGCTCGGACACCGCTCAGTTCCTCTGGAATTCCCAGAGGGCGATGAGGAAAAAGCCCACGGCCATGGCAACGATGATGGCGGGGCCGAGGCTGGGATTGAACTGGTTGAAGTTGAGGAACACACCGCGCAGGGCATCGACCGCGTAGGTGATGGGGTTCCAGGTGACGAGGACGATGAGCCATTCGGGATAGATCACCGTCATCTGCGCCCGCGACAGCGCCGGATCGAGCGGGAAGATCGAACTTGAGGTAAAGTAGAGCGGCAGGATGATGGCGTTGGAGAAGACGCCGAAGCCCTCGAAGCTGCGGATGCGGTTGGCGATGATGACGCCGAGGGACACGAGGCCGAAGGAGAGCAGGGTCATCAGCACGAGACCCTGGAAAAGCTGCTCCCATGAGAAGGTGACGTCGGCGAAGCGGGCGAGGGCGAGGACGAGGCAGCCGTGAAGCACCGAGACGGTGGTGCCGCCCAGCACCTTGCCGAAGAGGATGAGGCTGCGCGGCATGGGAGACACGAGGACTTCACGCAGGAACCCGAACTCGCGATCCCAGATCACCGACACGGCCGACTGCACGGAGGTGTACATGATGTTGAGGACGATGACGGCCGGGAAGATGAACTGCAGGTAGGTGTAGGGCACGACAAAGCGAACTTCGCCGTAGATTTCGCCGCGGAAATAGGGGTTGAGGCCGATGCCCATGATGAGCACCCAAAGCAGGGGACGGCTGACGCCACCGATGAGCTGCCCGCGGTCGCGCAGCGCCCGCTTCACCTCGCGCAGCCAGATGGCATAGACCCCTCCGATCAGATGCAAGGCACTTCTCCTATCGGGTATGTTCTCCGCCGCGCTGGCCGAAGGCATAGGTGCGCTCGCGCCCGGACGCCTCCTTGTCGCGCAGGGCGCGGCCGGTGAGAGCCAGGAAGACCTGTTCGAGGCTGGGCGTATCGAGCACGAACTCGCCAACGCGATTGCCGTAGCGGGCAAGGAAGGCGCCGGCGAACTGGTCGTCGGGGACGGGGATCACCACTTCGTCGCCGTACTGGATGCTTTCGGGATAGGCGGCGAGGATTTCGCGCCGCGCACCGTCATCGATGGGGATGACGCGCAGCGAGCGGTGGCCGTATTCGGCCTTGAGGCTGGTAGGCGTGCCGATGGCCATGACCTGGCCCTGATCGATGATGCAGGCGCGATCGCAGTTCTCGACTTCCTCGATGTAGTGGGTGGTAACGACGAGGGTGAGCCGGCGGCGCTGGCGCAGCTCGTTGAGGTAATCCCAGATGCGTGCGCGCGACTGGACGTCGAGGCCGACGGTGGGCTCGTCGAGGAAAACGATGCGGGAATCGTGGACCAGGGCGCGGGCGATTTCGAGGCGTCGCTTCATGCCCGAGGAGAGGGTGCGGACCAGCCGGTCGCGCCAATCGGAGAGCTCGACGAGGTCGAGCACGTCGGCAATGCGCGCTTTTCGCTCGCGGGCAGGCACCTGGTAGATGAGGCAGTGGAAATCAAGATTTTCGTAGACCGTGAGGCGATCATCGAGGCTCGGTTCCTGAAAGACGACGCCGAGGTGCTTGCGGGCCTTGAGCGGCTGGCGGACGACATCGAAGCCGGCAATGATGGCGGTGCCGGTATCGGGCGTCAGTATCGAGCAGAGGATGTGGAGGAGGGTGGTCTTGCCGGCGCCGTTGGGGCCAAGCAGGGCGAAGGCCTCGTTATCGAGGATATCGAGATTGATATCATTGAGCGCGACGGTGTTGCCGTAGTGCTTGCCTAGATTGCGCAGTTCAATGATCGGAGCACCGGGCACTTGAACGGTCCTAGACTTGTTCCAGGCAGGATCGGCAGGATAACGCGCTTATCCCCCTATTGGATCAATACTTCCCGTGCGGCGCAAGCGGGCTAGATCAGCGCCGCCTCGCGCTCGGGACGCGGCCTGTCCGCGGCGTTGAACGTGGTGACGCCCCAGATGAGCCCGATGATGAGGAAGAAATGACGCCAGTGATCGATATCGATGATGGCCGCTTCCACCACCAGCGGCACATAAGTCGATAGCAACGGGATCAGCAGCAGGCGGGTGGCCTTGAAGCGGAGGCCCCAGATGCCGCGCCAGAGCGTGAGACCGATGAGAAGGTAGAAGGCGAGGCCGCCGCCCCAGCCGTAATGATGGATCACGGTGACGTAGCTGTTGTGCGGCGCTTCGGAGATTTCGAGCGTGCCGAATTCCATCGGGCCGAGGCCCCAGGGATGCTGGAGCGCCAGATCGAAGGCATAGCCCTGGCGGCCGAGGCGGCCGGTTTCGCCGGTATCGTAATCCTGCGTGACGCTGGCACGGGTTTCGAAGAGGGCGTTGAAGGCCGGGGTGGAAATGATGCCGGCGAGCGCCACGATGAGGAGGGCGCCACCGGCGAGGCCGAGGAGGATCAGCCGTACCTTGTCGCGAATGCCTGCCTCCAGAAGGAAGACCAGCAGGAAGCAGAGCAGGGCGGAGGCGGCGAAATTGCCCCAGGCGGCGCGAGAGAAGCTGGCGAAGACGCCCACGAAGACGATGAGGAACACCGCGCTACCCGTAGCCATCCGCTTGAGGTTGCGCGTGAGCAGCACCTTCTGGAGCGCGAAGATGGCGGGGAGAATGAGGAAGGGCCCGAAGACGTTGGGGTCCTTGAACATCGCCTTGACGCGTCCATAGCGCAGGAACAGCTCGCCGCCGGGGATGAGGTGGAGATAGCCGAGGACGCCGATGATGCTGGAGAGCACGGCGATGGCGGCATAGGCGATGATGATGGTGCGCATGCGCCGATGGGTATCGACCGCCACGTAGTTGGCCGCGAAATAGGTGGTCAGCAGCAGGAAGACCGTGACGATGGCGAAGATGAAGGCCTGCGACATCTCGATATTGACCACCTGGAACGCGGCGATCAGCGAGAAGGGCACCATGACGAGGGTCAGCACCAGAAGCGGCAGGGTCGAGCGGTAGAGGCGCAGGCCGGCGAGGATGGCGAGGCCGAAGACCGGCACGAAGAAGAATTCGTAGAGCGAGGGCTCGAAGAGAATGATGCCGCCCGAAAAGATCCAGGCGGCCACCATGAAGGGCAACCAGGCGGCCGCGCGCGCCTGGATGTATTCCGCACCCGCGGCGCGGCCCGCAAGGACCGCGGAGTCGGTAGTGTGGACCAGAGACATGCGCCTGCCCGTCGGAGGAATTCCTGCAGGCATTTTGCCCTGCGGCGGCGGACGATGGGGAGAATTGCGGGGCTAGGGTTAAGCGGGGGTGAAACGCGGCTCCGGAGGCAGGGTGGAGCTGGAGGCGAGGCTTGGGGGCTGGGCCCAATATCGCTGCTTGCTGTCAGCGCGCCATGCAATCCTGCGGCAGGGCACGCTCATCGTCACCAAACCTCAACGTGTCCTCTCCGGCGAAGGGTGGGAGCCAGATGGGATGTGCGGTGGGTGCGGGGCTATCCTGGGCCCCGGCTTTCGCCGAGGAAGAGAATTCGGGTTGTTGGGGCGGGGTGAGCTGCGTCTCCAATCCACCCAAAACAAAAGGCGCCTTGCGGGCGCCTTCGTTCGGTCTTCGCTGGTGCGAGGCTGCTGGTTAGAGCGCCGGGCCGCGAGCGATATTCTTGATGTCGGCGCGGGTGATGCCGAGATCCTTGAGCTGATGATTGTCGAGAGCGGAGAGCTCACGGATCGTCTGGCGATACTGGGCGAACTGAGCGAGTTTCTGGCGAATGGTCATTTGTTTGGGTCCTTCCTTGTACGAGTGATAAATGGGGCAGACCGGGGGGAGAGTGGTAGGGGGCGGACGGCAGGGGAGGCATGCGTATGATGCATGGAGAGTTAACTGAAGTTTGGTTGTGGATGCGACCCCCACCCCTGTCCCCTCCCCGCAAGGGGGAGGGAGACCACCACGCGCGGACGGTGTTTGGGGCTTCCCCTCCCTAGCCCTCCCCACAAGGGGGAGGGTGGGTGTCTTTGGCTAGATCGAGCAACAAACCCCACCCTCCCCCTTGTGGGGAGGGCTAGGGAGGGGGAAGCCGCGGGCTCCCTAGTTCGGGTCTAAATCCGCCCGCCGCTATCCTTGATGCCCTTGGTGAGGCTGCCTTCCGCCGGGAAGAGCGGGATGAGGCAGGCTTGCAGGGCGTGGTAGATGTCCGGCTTGCCCTCGAAGAGACTGGAGCCGACCTTGAGGTCTTCGCTCAGTTCGGGATGCCAGCCGCCCTTGTCGATGTCGACGAGGTGGTTGGCCGCGAAGTCCCAGAGCTTGCGGTACCATTCCTCGTAATAGGCTTCGCCCGTATGGGCCTTGAGGAAGGCGGCGGCGCCGATGGCTTCGCTCACCGGCCACCAGAGCTTCTGCTTGAGCGCCGGCTGGTTCTGCCAGTCGAGGGTATAATAGAAGCCGCCGCGCGTGCGGTCCCAGCCCAGGTCGATCGAGGCCTTGAAGAGGCCCTGCGCGGCCTCCTTGAGCCAATCGATCTTCTTGCCGCCGAGAACCCAGAGCTGGAGCGTCAGCCGCGCCCATTCGAGCCAGTGGCCAGGCGTGGTGCCGGCGGGGCGGAACATGTCGGCGCCGCGATAGCCTTCATCGAGCACCCAGTTGGAATCGAAGTGCTCGGCCACGCGCCAGCCGAGCTTGCGGGCATTGCGGTTGATGATGAGGTCGGCGATGCGCTCGGCCTTGTCGAGATAAGCGCGGTCGCCAGTGGCCTCGAAGGCGGCCATCAGCGCTTCGGTCAGGTGCATGTTCGAGTTCTGGCCGCGGTAATTGCTGATCGGGGACCAGTCGCGGTTGAACTCCTCGGTCACCGCGCCATTGGCTTCTTCCCAGAAGCGCGTGTTGATGACTTCGGTGATGTCGGCAAGGATCTGGTCGGCCATCGGGCGGCCGGCGACCTTGGCGCTCGAGGCGGCCAACAGCACGAAGGCGTTGCCATAGGCCTGCTTGCTGGTGTCCTTGGGCCCGGCATTGTCCAGGCTCCAGATATAGCCGCCGAACTCGGCGTCGCGGTGCTTGTCCCAGATATAGGCGAGGCCATGGTCGATGATCTCGTCCGAGCCGGGGCGGCCGAGAAGGCTGCCGACCGAGAAGCAGTGGACCATGCGCGTGGTGACGTGGATCTGGCGCAGCCCGTTGAGCCAGGTCTGCGGCTTGCCGTCGTCGGTCAGCTCGTAGAAGCCGCCGGACGGGTTGATCGAAGCCTGCTGGAAGAAGTCGAAGAGGCTGTTGGCCTGATCGAGGAGCCAGCGCCGGTGGTAGGGTCGTTCAGTCCAGTTCACGTCTTGAGTCATGGTCTCCTCGCCTTCTTATTGGTGCTGGGCGACATGTCCCCGGTGCAGCCGCGCCGACCAGGTCACGCCGATAATGAGAGCCGCGATCGCCAGCATTTCGAGCGGCCGCGGGAAGCGCTGTTCGAAGAGAAAACCGTAGAGCAGCGCGAAAAGGGTTTCAAAGATGATCATCTGGCCGGAAAGCGTGAGCGGCAGCAAGCGGCTCGCAGCGTTCCACAGGCCATTGGCAATGACCGAGGCGCCGATGGCGATGACGGCATTGCCGATCCAGAAGTTCATCCAGGCCGAGCCGTCATGGGGCGGCGACAGCATGAAGACGGGTATGGCGAGGATCACCGCCAGCGCGCCGGTGACGAGGCCGGTCAGCAGCGACCAATCCTGGCTCGAAATGTCGTGGACCTTGCCCAGCCAGCGGGCGTTGCCCACCGCATAGGCCGACCAGCAGCCGAGCGCCACGACGGCGCAGAGGACGCCCACCAGCTTGAGCCAGGGATCGCCCCCGCCCGGCTCGATGACGAAGAGATCGTAGTTGATGAGCACCATGCCCACGGCAATGACCAGCAGCGGGCCGACGAGGCTCCTGAGCGAAATGGCGCCGTGATCGCGCGAGCCGACAAGGGTCACCACGACCGGGATCAGGCCCACGATCAGCGAGGCGATGGCGACGCCGCCCAGGTGGATCGCTTCGACCAGGAACACGTAATAGACGATGTTGCCGAGCATCGAGAGGCGCACGAGCGCCAGCCAGTCGGCATTGGTGACCACCCTCCGGATGCGCCGCCATTGCGGGGCGAGCAGCGCCAGGGAAACCAGCCCATAGATAAGGTAGCGCCCGACCGTCAGCTCGAACGGGGAAAACTCCGGCAGCACCTTTGGCAACAGGAACACGCCACCCCAGAAGGCGCCGGCGCCGATACCGGCCAGAATGCCGAGCGGGATGTTGTGGGGGCGTGGGGACATAAGCGTGCTGCGGTGGCGGGGATGGGAGAGATAGCAGGGGATGGGGCGTGGGGGTAGGGGGCGAGCATGTGCTTGTGGCTCACCCCCCTCCCAGCCTCCCCCGCAAGGGGGGAGGTGTTTCGATCCAGTTGCTTGAGCGCTGAGCGTCCCACATCCACCGTCAGCACCTCCCCCCTTGCGGGGGAGGCTGGGAGGGGGAGCCAGTCCCTCTATTTCGCCATCCCACGCCCCCGCTTTCCCCCTTCCCAAACCCAAAACCCTCAGCTACAAACTTCTTCTTCGCTCACGCTACAGGGAGGCGTCTTATGACAGATATGCGCGTTTTCCCGGCCGGAGCATTCCCTTGTTTCGGGATTATGGCCAAGCAGCACCGTTAGGTCGCTCGCGCAAGGTCACCACCATCCGCACTTGATTGTTTCGGGGCCGCCAAGCAGCCCGCCCCGCCGGATGTATTCTTTCCTCTGCTTTATGGGACCGGATACTCGTGCCGCGTGCGGGCGAGTCCGGATCGAAAACAATGGCTCGTTTCAAGCTCGATATCCGTGCGCACGCTTTCAAAAGCGTGCTCGGATTTACTGCCCAACATTGGGCCAAACAGCCGTGGCGGATTGCCTCCATCGTCGGCTTCATCATGGTCGCCACCATCGCGGACGTGCTGACCCCGCTCTATTCGGGTCGGCTCGTCGACGCCGTCGCCAGCGGAGCGGCCGGCGATGAGATCGCATGGAATGCCGCCATCGCGGCGTTCTGGGCGCTGATGGCACTGGGCCTCGGCTCGGTCGTCCTGCGCCAGCTCACCTTCATGGGCATCATCAAGCTGACGCTGCGGATGATGAGCGACATTGTCGCCGATTCCTTCCATCGCCTGCAGCGCTTCTCGACCGACTGGCATGCCAACAGCTTTGCCGGCTCGACCGTGCGTAAGGTCACGCGCGGCATGTGGGCGCTCGATCTTCTCAACGACACGATCCTCGTCGCGCTCTTCCCCTCGCTGGTGATGCTGGTGGGCTCGACGATCCTGCTCGGCCTCTACTGGCCGATCATGGGCGTGATCGTGGGCGTGGGTTCGCTCCTTTATATCGGCCTCACCTTCTTCCTCTCGGTGGGCTATGTCGCTCCGGCCGCCACGCTCTCCAATGCCTGGGACACCAAGCTGGGCGGCGCGCTGGCCGATGCGATCTCGTGCAACACGGTGGTCAAGGCCTTCGGCGCCGAGACGCGCGAGGAATCGCGCCTCTCCAAGGTGGTCGACAAGTGGAGCAACCGTACCGATCGCACCTGGAACCGCGGCACGCTCAACGGCTCGGTTCAGGGCGTGATGCTGCTCGCCATGCGCGGCGCCATCCTGGCTGCGGGCCTCTGGCTCTGGCAGACCGGCGTGGCCTCGGCCGGCGACATCACGTTCGTGCTGACGACCTTCTTCATTCTCCAGGGGTACCTGCGTGACGTGGGCATGCACATCCGCAACCTCCAGAAGTCGATCAACGACATGGAAGAGCTGGTGGACATCCATCACCAGAAGCTGGGTATCGAGGACAAGCCGGGCGCCAAGCCGATCGTGATCGAGGAAGGCAAGATCGACTTCGACCATGTCGACTTCCGCTACGGCACCCATTCGCGTCCGCTCTACACCGACTTCTCCGTCCATATCCGGTCGGGCGAGAAGGTGGGCCTTGTCGGCCATTCGGGCTCGGGCAAGACGACCTTCGTCAAGCTCATCCAGCGTCTCTACGACGTGACGGGCGGCAAGATCGTCATCGATGGGCAGGATATCTCCAAGGTCCAGCAATCCTCGCTGCGCCAGCAGATCGCCATCGTGCAGCAGGAGCCGATCCTCTTCCACCGCTCGCTGGCCGACAACATCGCCTATGCCCGTCCCGACGCCACCCGCGCCGAGATCGAGCAGGCGGCCCGCCTCGCCAGCGCCCACGACTTCATCATGGACCTGCCCAAGGGCTATGAGACGCTGGTGGGCGAACGCGGCGTCAAGCTTTCGGGCGGCGAACGCCAGCGCGTGGCCATCGCCCGGGCGTTCCTGGCGGACGCGCCGATCCTGATCCTCGACGAAGCGACGTCGAGCCTGGATTCGGAAAGCGAAGTGCTGATTCAGCGGGCCATGGAGCGGCTGATGGTGGGGCGTACCACCCTCGTCATCGCGCACCGGCTGTCGACGGTGAAGTCGCTCGACCGGCTGCTGGTGTTCGACAAGGGCAAGATCGTCGAGGAAGGCGATCACGCCCAGCTGATCCAGCTGCAAGGCGGCATCTATCGCCGGCTGTTCGAACGGCAGGCGCTGGAGCTGACCAAGGGGTTGGTGCTGGCGGAATAAGGAAAAGGGCGGCACGTGCCGCCCTTTTTGTTTTTGGGGAATTGGCTTTTGGTTCGTCGCCAAACCTAACCCAATCCCATCCCCCACCACGGAACTCCCCCGGCCGAAGAGCCGGGGAAGATCGGGGTGGGGCGAGGGCGGTGGGAGCGTGGAAGCAGCTGCGAGTTGGCCCACCCCCACCCTCAAACCCTCCCCACAAGGGGGAGGGAAGCGCTGGGGCACGGCTTAGCCGGCAGGTCTCCCTCCCCCTTGTGGGGAGGGAACAAGGGTGGGGGTGCCAGTGCCCTCAATCCCCAACTCGTTATAACCTCTTGCCACTCCAATTATGACGTTATAACCTCTCCTTCTGTCAAACAGGGCCGGGCTACCCATCCCCGGTCAAAGGAGGGAATTTCAATGAAGCTTAACCGGAGCATTTCTTGCGCCGCCATCGCGCTTGTCGCGATGATGCCGGGTACTGCCTGGGCCGTCGACGTGTCGTTCCTGACGCACTGGGCGCCCGATACCGTTGCCAAGCTCGAAGCTGCCGCCAAGACCTATTCGGAAGCGCATCCGGATGTGGCGATCACCGTGCGCGCCGTGCCGTTCGGCGACCTGCTGACGACGCTGCGGACCTCGGGCGGCGGTGCCGGCGGCGCCACCATTGCCGGCATCTATGACGCCTGGCTGCCGGACCTGGCCAAGGATGCGCTCGTCGCTCCGGCTCCCGAAGCCGTGGCCAAGGACGTCACCGCCAACTGGCCTGCCGGCATCGTCTCGGCTGCCAGCCAGAAGGGCGCCCTCTATGGCGTGCCCAACGAAATCGACGTCTACGCGCTCAACTACAACAAGAAGTTGTTCCAGGAAGCCGGCATTGCCGAGCCGCCCAAGACCTGGGACGAGTTCCTGGCCGCCGCCAAGGCGCTGACCAGCAAGGAAAAGGGCCAGCAGGGGTTCGGTCTTATCAATTCCTGGGCTGCCGGCGTGCTGCACCCGTTCGCCTCGCTCCTCGTCTCGAACGGCGGCGACCTCGTCGTCGACGGTAAGCCGGTCCTCAATTCGGACCAGGCCAAGCAGACGTTCGAGCTCTATGAGACGCTGATCAAGGAAGGCTATTCCGATCCGGCAATGGCCACGGCCGACGCCAACACCACCGGGCCGTTCCTGGACAACTTCGTCTCGGGCAAGACCGGCATGATCATCATGGCCAATTGGTGGGAATCCGCCCTCAAGGCCGGCATGGGCGATGCCTTTGCCGATATCGCCACTGCGCCGATTCCCGTGGGTCCGTCGGGCGACAAGGCCCGCTCGATCTCCTATTCGTGGATGACCGTGGTCAATGCCAAGGCCTCGCCGGAAGAACAGGCTGCCGCCTGGGATTTCCTCACCTGGCTCAATGGGCCCGAGTCTGGTCCGGAAGGCGCTTCGGCCATGGCCGATATCCTCATCTCGATGGGTATCCTGCCCTCGCGCAATTCGGACGTGACCGCGCTTTCGGGCAAGCTCGCCGATCCGTTCCTCGCCGGCTACACCGCCACTCTCGCCGATGCCAAGCCGTTCCCGACCGTTCTCGGCGGCCAGGAATTCTCCGAGGCCCTGCAGAAGACGCTGGAAGCCATGCAGTTCGGCCAGCTCAACGCTGCTGACGCCCAGGCCAATGCCCAGGCTGACGCGGAAGAGATCCTGACGCGCAACGCGCAGTAAGGCTCAAAGGTGGCGTGGGTAACCACGCCACCAACTCACCCCAACCACGGAACTTCCCCGGGCGAGGCCCCGGGGCCCATTCCAATCCTCCACCCGCGTGGGGAAATCCGTGGGCCCCGGCTTGAAGCCGGGGAAGTGCGGTGGTGGGGATGGATCGAGGGTGGTGGGCTGACCACTACCTACAGGACGACTTTCAGGAATAGCCGATGCAACGACAGACTATAGGATCGCTGGCCATGATGCTGGGCCCGGCCGTCGCTGTGATCGGCGTCTTCATCTTCGTGCCGATGCTGCTCACCATCTGGCTGTCGTTCCAGAACTGGTCGACGCAGACAGGCTTCGAGACCGCCCAGTTCATCGGCCTCAAGAACTTCGTCGATATCTTTTCGAACACCTCGATCGGCCGCGACTTCAAGGGCGCGCTGGTCAATACCGCCATCTATACGGCGCTCTCGGTCATCATCATCCTGCCGCTCTCGGTAGGGCTGGGCCTGCTGGTTCACCAGAAGCATGTCAGGGGCGGGGTCTTCCTGCGCACGGTGCTGTTTTCCACCTATATGGTGCCGATGATCGCGGTGGCGTTGGTGTTTTCAAAGCTCTATTCGCCGACCGAAGGCCCGCTCAACCAGATCCTGGGCTGGTTCGGCATCGGGCCGCAGACCTGGCTTTCCTCGCCCAACACGGCCTTGTTCTCGATCGTCATCCTCAATGTCTGGCAGCAGATCGGCTATTTCACCGTGCTGGTGGTGGCCGGGCTGACCCAGATCCCGGCCTCGCTCTATGAGGCCGCCGAGATCGATGGCGCCCGTGCCGACCAGAAGTTCCGCACCATCACGCTGCCGCTGCTCGCCAACACCATGCTCTTCGCCTCGGTCATCGCCATCATCAATGCGGTGCAGGTATTCGAGCCGGTGGCGCTCATCACCCAGGGCGGGCCGGTCAATTCCACCAATGTCCTCACCTATCATATAAGGCGCGTCGGCATCGAACGCGCCCAGGGCGGGTTGGGCTCGGCGATGTCGGTGACGCTGATGCTTTCGCTGATCGTGGCCATCGTCGCCCTCTTTGCCTTCTTCGGCCGCAAGGGAGACCGCGCATGACCCAGGCCCTTGCCTCCGCCGAACCGCGCAGCAACGAACGTCCGCGCTGGACTGGCATCTCGCTTTCCAGGGCGATCATCTTCACGCTGATCATCCTGGCCTCGGTGGTCGCCGCCTTCCCGCTGGTGTGGATGGTGCTGACGAGTCTGAAGACCCCGCAGGAAACCATGGCGGTGCCGCCGGTCTGGTTCCCGGCGAGCCCGAACCTCGATGCCTATTGGCAGGTGGCCGATGTCATCAGCGTCGGGCGCTCGTTCCTCAACTCGGCAATCATCGCCGTCTTCACCACGGGCGCGATCCTCGTCACCTCGCTCATGGCCGGCTACGCCTTCGCCAAGTACCAGTTCCGGGGCCGGAACCTGCTGTTCTCGGTGCTGATCGCCACCATGTTCCTGCCGCCGATCGTAACGCTGATCCCGCTCTACCGGATCGTGGGCTATCTCGGGCTCAATGCGAGTCTCGCCGGTATCATCGTACCGAACCTGGCCAATGCCTTTGGCATCTTCCTCATGCGCCAGTTCATCAAGGGCGTGCCCGATGAGCTCATCGATGCCGCCCGCATGGACGGCGCCTCCGAGCTCAAGATCGTGTTCCAGATCGTGGCGCCCTCGGTGATGCCGGCCATTGCGGCCCTGGCGCTCTTCGCCTTCGTCTATCACTGGAACAGCTATCTCTGGCCGCTGACGGTGTTGCAGGGCAATACCGACCAGTACCCGATCGTGATCTCGCTCTCGCGCCTGCTCTCCTATAACCGCGGCGCCATGAATACGGGCCTCGTCATGGCCGGCGCGACGCTCGCCGTGCTGCCGCCGCTGATCCTCTTCGTCTTCCTCCAACGCTTCTTCGTCGACTCGATCGTCACCACGGGGGTGAAGGGATGAGCCGCGTTCTCGCCATCGATCTGGGGGGCACGCGCCTGCGTGCGGGCATCGCCAATGCCGCCAATCCCCAAGGCGTCGAGCCTGTCGGCGAATGGCCGGCCCCGCAGAACCTTGCCGATTTCACCGCCAAGGTCGGCGGCCTCATCGTCGAGTACGGCGCCGCCCATCTCGGCCTCGGCATTCCGGGCCTAGCGCGTGACACCACCTGCGTCTGGGTGCCCAATCTCGGCTATCTCGACGGCAATGATCTCAAGACCCTGTTTCCGGGCATCGAGATCGGCCTCGGCAACGATGCGCAGTTCGCGCTGCTCGCTGAGGTCGCGGCGGGCTCGGCCCGGGGGCTCTCGGACGCCATCCTTCTCGCCATCGGCACCGGCATCGGGTCGGCCGTGCTGGCAGGCGGCCGCATTATTCGCGGCAGCGGCGGAGGAGCCTGCTCCTTCGGCTGGGCGACGGCCGATCTCTCCGATCCGGGCGAAGACCGCTCCGGCTGGCTCGAGCGCCACGCCTCCGGCCGCGCCCTCGATGCCGCGGGCCAATCGGTCGGCCTCAAGGACGGCTCGGCTCTCATCGCCTCTGCCCGCGCGGGCCAGCCCGAGGCCGTCGCGGCCCTGGCCAAGCCAATGAAGGCTCTTGGCACCGCGCTTTCCGGCGCCGTGGCCTTGCTCGATCCGCAGGCGGTGATCCTGGCGGGCGGGGTGGCTTCGTCCACCGACGTCATCGTGCCGCCGATGCTGGCGGCCTTGCGCCGGCAACTTCCTCCGCATCTGCGGAATATCGAAATCCGTGCCGGCCATTTCGGGCCGCGCGCCGGCCTCGTCGGCGCGGCCTTTGCCGGCAGCATGGGCAGGGAATGGGGACAGCGCCATGACTGAGTTCAAGACTTTCCAGAAGCCCGATCGTCGCCGCGCCGAACCGCTCTGGCACCAGGCCGAGATGGCGCTGCGCGCCCTCATCGAGAACGGCGAATGGGCGTCCGGTTCGCAAATCCCCAACGAGGACAAGCTCTGCGACCTGCTCGGCATCTCGCGCATCACCGTCCGCCATGCTTTGCGCAATCTCGAGGAAGCTGGCCTGCTGCGCCGCGAACATGGCCGCGGCACTTTTGTGCGCAGCGCCACCGTGGTCGCGGGCGTGCGCGGCCTCACCAGCTTCACCGAGGAGATGGCGACGCTCGGCCTTACGGTCGGCACGCAATTGCTCGATGCCGAGGTTGTCCCCGCCAGCGAGGACGTCGCTGATGCGCTCGATCTTTCGCTCGGCGACCCGGTGGTGCGCCTGCGCCGCCTGCGGTTGGGCAACAACGATCCCATCGGCATCCAGACAGCGC